>JAUYSN010000404.1 GCA_030696235.1 Sulfuricella sp.
CCCTCCGTCAGCCCCCACGATGGCTTGGGCGCCAATCTCAGCGTGCAGACCAAGAACAATCGCGTTTTCCGCGTGCTGCCGCGCGACAATGAAGAGATCAACGAATGCTGGCTGTCGGACAGGGACCGTTTCTCCTACGAGGGCTTGAACGCTGAAGACAGGTTGCAGCGCCCGATGATCAAGCGCAAGGGCGAGTGGCACGAGTGCGACTGGCCGGAGGCGCTGGAATTCGTTGCCTCCGGACTCAAGCGCATCCGCGACGAGCAGGGCGAGGAACAGATAGCCGCGCTGGCTTCGCCGCATGCCACCCTGGAAGAACTTTACCTGCTGCAGAAACTGCTGCGCGGCATCGGCAGCGGCAACGTCGATCACCGTCTGCGCCAGTCCGATTTTAGCGCCGATGCCGCAATGCAGGGTGCGCCCTGGCTGGGAATGAAGATTGCCGAGCTGGACCAGCTGAATAGCGTCCTGATCGTCGGCAGCACGCTGCGCGCCGACCATCCGCTGCTGGCACACCGCCTGCGCCAGGCCGTCAAGCACGGCGCCGAGCTGAACCTGATCAATCCGGTGGATGACGACCTGCTGTGCCATGTCGCCAACAAGGCGATCGTTGCGCCCGATGCGATGGTGGCAACGCTGGACCAGGTGCGCCGCGCACTGGCCGGCGAATCCGTGGATGCCACGGCTCAGGCGATCGCCGCCAGCCTCAAGCAGGGCGAGCGCAAGGCGGTTCTGCTTGGCAATCTGGCGCAGCATCACCCGCGCTACGCCGAACTGCATGCCCTGGCGCAGCAGGTTGCGGAGCTGGCAGGTGCCAAATTCGGTTTCCTCGGCGAGGCGGCGAACAGCGTCGGCGCGCATCTGGCCGGTGCAGTGCCCGGCGAGGGAGGCATGAATGCCGCGCAGATGCTCGATGACCCGCGCCGCGCCTATATTTTGCTCGGAGTCGAAGCGGAGCTGGATACTTACAACCCGACCAAAACACTGGCTGCGCTGCAATCGGCGCAACTGGTCGTCGCCTTGAGTGCCTACAAGAACAAAGCACTGGATTACGCCCACGTGCTGCTGCCGGTAGCACCGTTCACCGAAACCTCCGGCACCTTCGTCAACACCGAAGGCCGGGCGCAGAGTTTCAACGCCGTGGTCAAGCCGCTGGGTGAAACCCGTCCGGGATGGAAGGTGCTGCGAGTGCTGGGCAACCTGATGGAAGTGTCGGGCTTTGATTACGACAGCGCCGAGCAGGTGCGCGCCGAAGTGCTGAATGGCGACGTCACGGCGAAGTTGAACAACTCGCTGAAAGCATTTGTTGCCAAGCCGGCTGACGCGAAGGGCGGCTTGCAGCGTATCGGCGAAGTGCCGACCTACCATGCCGACGCCATCGTGCGCCGCGCCGCCGCGCTGCAGAAAACTGCCGCAGCAGCTCTGCAGGGAGCCTGGATGAATGCACAAACGCTAGCCAGCGTGGGCGTTACCGAGGGTGCGGAGGTGAGCGTCAGCCAGGGAGCGGGCAGCATCGTTCTCAAGGCGCTGCTCGACGACCATCTGCCGGCAGGCTGCGTGCGGGTGGCTGCCGGCCACCCGGCCACCGCCATGCTCGGCGGCATGCTGGACGAGATCGTGCTGGGGCGGGCGGAGTAGACCATGAACGAATTAATCACTTTGCTTCAAGGATTCTTCGGCTTCGCCTGGCCGCTGGTGTACGGCATGGCGAAGATCGTTGCCATCGTCGCGCCGCTGATGCTGGGCTTGGCCTATCTGACCTACGCCGAACGCAAGATCATCGGCTACATGCAGGTGCGTATCGGCCCCAACCGCGTCGGCCCCAAGGGTTGGCTGCAGCCGATCGCGGATGGGCTGAAGCTGCTGATGAAGGAAATCGTGATTCCCTCCGGCGCCAACAAGGGGATATTCCTGCTCGCCCCGGTGCTGGCCATCGGTCCGGCGCTGGCGGCCTGGGCGGTGGTGCCGTTCTCGCCGGAGCTGGTGCTGGCGAATATCAATGCAAGCGTGCTCTACATCATGGCGATTACTTCGATGGGCGTGTACGGCATCGTGCTGGCGGGCTGGGCATCCAATTCCAAGTATGCCTTCCTCGGCGGGATGCGTGCCGGGGCGCAGATCGTTTCCTACGAAATCGCCATGGGCTTCGCCCTAGTCGGCGTGCTGATGGCGGCGCAGAGCCTGAATCTGGTGGAGATCGTCAAGGCTCAGCAGGGCGGGGTGTTCAACTGGTACTGGCTGCCGCTGTTTCCCCTGTTCATCGTTTACCTGATCTCCGGCCTGGCCGAGCTCAATCGTGCGCCGTTCGACGTGGTCGAGGGCGAATCCGAAATCGTCGGCTTCCATGTCGAATATTCCGGCATGGCCTTCGCCATCTTCTTCCTGGCCGAATACGCCAACATGATCCTGGTCGCGACCATGACCTCGCTGATGTTCCTCGGCGGCTGGAACCCGCTGTTCGATTTTGCGCCATTCAACTGGATTCCGGGCTTCTTCTGGCTGGTGGCCAAGGTGTTGTTCGTGCTGTTCCTGTTTCTCTGGTTCCGCGCCACCTTTCCGCGCTACCGTTACGACCAGATCATGCGCCTGGGCTGGAAGGTGTTTATCCCGGTGACCCTGGTGTGGATCGTGGTGGTTGGCGCCGCCATGCAGACCCCTTTCGGCTACCTGTTCCATTGAGGCGAAAAGCGTGAACAAGATCAAAAGCTTTCTTTCGACTTTCCTGCTCATCGAGCTGCTCAAGGGCATGGCGCTGACCGGGCGCTACATGTTCGCGCGCAAGATCACGGTGCAGTTCCCCGAGGAGCGCACGCCGATGTCGCCGCGCTTCCGCGGCCTGCACGCGCAGCGCCGCTACCCCAATGGCGAGGAACGCTGCATCGCCTGCAAGCTGTGCGAGGCGGTATGCCCAGCGCTGGCGATCACCATCGAATCTGAACAGCGCGATGACGGTACCCGGCGCACCACGCGCTACGACATCGACCTGACCAAGTGCATTTTCTGCGGTTTCTGTGAAGAAGCCTGCCCGGTGGATGCGATCGTCGAGACCCGGATTTTCGATTACCACGGCGAAAAGCGCGGCGATCTTTACTACACCAAGGACATGCTGCTGGCCGTGGGCGACAAGTACGAAGAGCAGATCGCCAGGGACAAGGCGGCGGATGCGAAATACCGCTGAAACTTATAAATAATTAACCGCAAAGGACGCAAAGGTACGCA
>JAUYSN010000099.1 GCA_030696235.1 Sulfuricella sp.
AGATTCAGAAAGCGGGTCGCATTTGATTTGAAAAGGATCATGGACAAGACCCCTGCTGTACCAGCGGAGCTTTTTGCGGGCAAGCTGACATTCATGGAGTCGTTGGGCCAGGCGGGGGTTGACGAACTTTGGCCGGTGTGGGCTCCAGTGTCATTCAGATTGCCCCCTATGACTGCGCGTGTGTTTCCCCCTAAACCAAACCCGCTGCCTCCGGTATCGTGAAAGCCGAGCCGAGCCCCCAGCGACTTGCTGAAAAGGTCGGTTGCCTCGACTATGCGCGCGTCTATCATCACTTGCCTGACCGGTATATCGATCTGGTTGATCAGTTTGCGTACTTCCTCCAGCTTGGCCGGGGTGTCCTGAACAAAGAGCATGTTGGTGCGCGGGTCCCAGACGGCGCTGCCGCGTTTGGAAAGGATTTTCTGTTTGTCGTCCGCAAGGATCTTCTGGAAGGACTCAGCCTTGGTGTATTTAAGCTGGAAGGTTTCCGTCCGCACCTGCTCCAGTTCGGAGATCTGCTGCTTTGCCTCCAGCTCCAGTTTTTCCTTGGTAGCAAGCTCCTCGCTGGGGGCTATCATGATGACATTGCCGGATTTGCGCATGCTTAATCCCGCTTGCTTGAGGGTAATATCCAGGGCCTGATCCCAGGGAACGTCCTTCAGGCGAAGGGTAGTGGAGCTTCTGACGGAATCGCTGATAACGACATTCATTTCGGCGAAATCCGCAAGAACCGCAAGCAGCGTGCGGGTTTCAATATTCTGGAAGTCGAGGGAAAGCTTCTCGCCGCTGTAGCCGGTCTTGGTTCCTTGCACCAGCTTGCCGGGATCTTCAACGATCGGTTTGACGTCCAGAATAAACTGGCGGTCGGTTTGATAGGCGGAGTGTTCCCACAGCCCCTTGGGCACGATCACCATGCGGGCATTGTTGCCATGACCAAACGTGCTGACTGTTTGTACCGGCGTGCCGAAATCCACCACATCGAGCTTGCGCTCCAAGTTGCGCGGGAGGGTGGCGTTGATAAATTCCACGATGATGGATTTGCCTTCGGTACGAATATCAATGCCGGTATTGGTATCGGAAAGGTCGACAACGACCCGGCCTTCGCCACCTTTGCCGCGGCGGAAGTCGACGTCTCGCAGAGCATGTTTTTGTGTGCCGGGGGGGGCTTCGGCAAATCTCGCGCTCACACTGGAGGTCACTCCGGTGGCTTCTGCGCCTTGCAGCGTAATCAAAAGCGTGTTTCCGTCAATCCTGGTTTCATAGCCGGCGGGCTTGGTCAGATTGATGACCAGCCGGGTGCGGCTACCTGCCTGAACAATATTCAGGTTGCGCAATACGCCTTCACCGATATCGATACTGCTTTTCCCCAATGCGTTGGCCGTATCCAGGAGATCCAGCGCAATTCGCGGTGGATTGTTGACGGTAAACCCGGCAGGCGGGTTTTTCAGGGCATGCTTCAGCTTCAGGGTGATCAAAAATTTGCCGCTTTGCAGGGCGGAATAGTCCACGCTTTCGATGCTGTTCTGTGGCGTCTGGCCGGCTTCCGGGCTGGTGCCGCCAGGCTCGACAGCTGCGTGGCTGCTGGCAAGGAACAGGAAGGTCAGGCAGACGGCCTGGAGAAAACAGCGAAATGTCGATTTAATAATGTTCATGGCGGCCTCTGTCTTTACTTTTGGCCTGGCGCGCTGGCCAGATTAATGCTGGTGTTTTGCTCGACCCAATTCCCGGTGCTGTCCTGAACAATTTCTGTCATGATAATTTCATTATCCGTAATTTTGGTGATCATGCCGAAATTTTGTCCCATGTGATCACCAATTTTGACCCTGTGCAGCGTGCCATCAGAGGTTCTTACCAGGCCATATCTGACCTTGTTTTGTTCCAGAAAGCCGACCATCTTCAGGTTTTCAAGCGGATATTTCTCCAGTTCTTCCTTGTTGCGCTTGAGGTCGGGCTGGAGTCCTCCGCCTTGACCGGGTTGCAATTTGCGTGGCTTGAAAGGGTCGGGCAAGTCGAAAGCATTGTAGGCAAAGGATTCATAAGGCTTGATTTCCGGCAAGGGCTCAATCTTGCCACGCAATCCTTCCCCGGACTCGTTGACGAATTGCTTCAGATCATCCAGGCCATCCCCGCCGCAGGCGGTAAGGCCGAGACTGGCCATAATTAAAAAAAGGTGGATGGGCCTCACTTCTTGGCCTCCTTGGCAGCTTTTCTCTGCGTGGCTTTCTGCGCGGCGAGTTCGTTCTCATCAAGGTAGCGATAGGTTTTGGCAACGGCGCTCATGGTCAATGTCTGGCCGCTGGGGGTGATATTGATGTCGTTCAAGGTGACGATGCGCGGCAGCCGTGAAACATCGCTGGCAAAGGCTCCGAGGTCATGGTAATTGCCGGTTACGCGAATGGAAATGGGCCGCTCGGCATAAAACTCGGATAAGGTTTCTGTGGCTGCGGGTCGAAACAGGTCAAACTCCAGTCCGCGCCCCAGGCCAGCCTGGTTGATGTCCGTCAGGAGCGCATCCATTTCAGCCTTGTTGGGCAGTTGTTTGATCAGCGCGCCGAAAGCCTGTTCCAGGTCCTTGAGCTGTCGGCGGTAGGTATCCAGATTGACGGCCTGTTTTTTCTTGGAGATAAAGGTTTCGCGAAGTTGGGATTCCTTTCCTTTGGCGATATCCAGGTCAGCAAGCTGGTTTTGCCAGTCGAACCAGTATCCGGCGAAAAGGATGAGTATGAACAGCCCGCATAGCGCAAGCGCTTTCGGGATTATTGGCCAGTTGCCAATATCCTTCGGATGGAGTTTTTTGAAATCGTCCAGGTTCATGCTTTAAGGGCCTGTAAGTGGATAACTTGGGCAATTATGGGTGTGCTGGAGGGATGCGATGCAAGACGCCGGGCGCGCCGCATGGCCATTCCATGCAAGCGACCGGCAACGCAGCAGCGCGCCCTCCAGTGCAGCCAGAATGTTCATGTTATTCATTTATAGGCCCTTGTATCCTTGGGCTTGGCGCTGCCCTCCCCCTTGCCCTTACTGGCGGCGGCCTCTGGCGGGACAAGTTTGACGTTCAAGGAAAATTCGCTGGCGCGCAGGTTGTTTATTGTGGCAGCTTTGACCTCGATCAAATCTGGGGACTGCAGCCAAGGAGATGCTTCCAGGCTGCGCATCAATGTGGCGACCCGTGCATTGGATTGCGCGTACCCTTGCAGGTTTATGTTGTTGCCACTTTGCTTGACTGTTTTGAGGTACACCCCGTCAGGCAATTGGCGTACCAGTTGATCAAGCAGATAGACGACTGCCGAGCGGTTGCTCTGCAGGGTTTCCACCACTTGCTTGCGAGCCAGCATGGCTTGCGTTTGTTCTTTGAGGACTTTGATTTCTGCAATCTGGTCGTCGAGTTTTTTGATTTCCGTTTCCAGAAAGCTATTCCGCGCCTCTTGATTTTCGATCTGGGTGCCCAGAATGGTATGAACCATAAATACAATCAGCAAGCCCAGTACCAATGCGGCACCGGCCATGAAAGCAAGCTCACGCTGGCGTGCGGCTCGTTTTTGCTCGCGATGGGGTAACAGGTTGATGCGGATCATGGATCGAACCTTCGCATGGCAAGGCCACAGGCAATCAGTAATATCGGCGCGTCCTGCGCCAATTGGCGGGGTTTGACGCGCGAAGAGATCGCCATGCTGGCAAAAGGATTGGCGACAGAGGTGCGGACCTGAGTGCGCTGCGAAACGGCTTCGTCCGCGCCCGGGATCATGGCGCATCCGCCAGCCAGCAGAATATGGTCTACGCGGTTGAACTGGGTGGAAGAGAAGAAAAACTGCAGTGCTTTCGCCACTTCCAGCGCGAGAGAGTCTAAAAAGTGTTGAAGTACTTCAGTCTCATAATTTTCCGGTAGGCCGCCGTTGCGTTTTGCAATTTCGGCTTCTTCCGCCGACAGGCCATAACGGCGCTGGATTTCCTGGGTCAGTTGATTTCCGCCAAAAGTTTGCTCGCGCATGTAAACCGACTGGTTGTTGAGCAGCACGTTGACATGCATCATGGCGGAGCCGATGTCGATGATGGCAATGGTCTGATCCTGCCCGGCATTAGGCAGTTGCGGGGCAATCAGTTCATAGGCGGTTTGGGTCGCGTAAGATTCCACGTCCATGACCAGCGCTTTTAGGCCGGCTGATTCGATAGCGACGACCCTGTCCTCAACTTTTTCCTTGCGCGATGCGGCGATTAAAACCTCGGCTTCTTCCGGATTGTTCGGAACGGGACCCAACACCTGAAAATCCAGGTTGACCTCGTCCAGTGCGAAAGGAATATACTGGTTAGCCTCGCTTTCCACCTGCATCTCGAGTTCGTTTTCACTCAGTCCGGCAGCAACAATGATTTTTTTGGTGATGACGGCCGCAGCAGGTAAAGCCAGAGCAACGTTTTTGGTCCGCGTTCCCATTTGGCGCCAGGCGTGTTTAATGGCTTCCGCAACCGCTTCGAGATTTGCGATGTTGCCGTCTGCAACCGCATCCTTGGCCAGGGGCTCGATCGCATAGCGCTCGATACGGTACAAGCCCTTACCGGCGTCGCTGAGTTCGACCATCTTGACGGACGAAGTGCTGATGTCAACGCCGATGAGAGGCGGAGACTTTGCCTGCAGGAAATCGAGATTCAAATTGAAGTCGAGCTGCAACGAATTTCCTTTTCAATATTGCCCGGTTATGTGCGTTACGCATAATTTACATTAAATGCTAACAACAAGTGCTGGGTGTGTACAGTATTTTTTTGGAATTTCTTTTGTCGACCCAGAGCGCCTATAATCCCCCCCTTGAGTAATTTATGTCAATTGGCTCTGATATTAAATTAAGGTAAGAAAGAGTTTGATGCGTTTACGTTGGTGGCGATATCCGCTGTTGGCCTTCCTGGCCTTGGGCTTTGTTTTTTCAGCCGCGATCATGCTGGCGGGAATTCTGGCCTACCCTGACCTCCCTTCGCTGGAGGTGCTGACCGATTACCGGCCAAAAATCCCGCTGCGCGTTTATACCGCGGAGGGCGCGTTGATTGGCGAGTTTGGCGAGGAGCGGCGTGCGCTGATCAAGATTGAGGCTGTGCCCAAGCCGATGCGGCTAGCGATTCTCGCCGCTGAGGACGACAGGTTCTATAGCCATGGCGGGGTAGATTACATGGGGGTGGTGCGCGCCGCCCTGGCGAATCTGACCGCTGGCGGCGCCCGGGAAGGCGCGAGCACGATTACGATGCAGGTGGCGCGAAATTTTTTCCTGTCCGGAGAGAAAACGCTGACTCGCAAATTCAGCGAAGTGCTGCTTGCACTGAAAATCGAACACTATTTATCCAAGGACCAAATTCTCGAACTTTACGTTAACCAGATTTATCTGGGGCAGCGCGCTTACGGTTTCGCCGCTGCCGCCCAGACCTACTTCGGGCGCCCGCTTGAACGATTGACCGTGGCAGAGGTTGCGATGCTGGCGGGACTCCCCAAGGCGCCCTCGCGCTACAACCCTGTGGTTAACCCGAAGCGGGCAAAAATTCGACAGCAGTATGTCCTGCGCCGCATGCATGATCTCAAATACATTACCGATGCGGAATATCAGGCCGCTCTGGCGCAGCCTCTGGTGGTGAAGCGTGAGGTGCATAATGCCGAGGTGAATGCGGATTCTGCGGCGGAAATGGTCCGGCAGGCGATGTTCGAACGCTATCAGGAAGCGATTTACAGCAGCGGCATGAAGGTTTACACCACGCTGCGCCAGGCGGACCAGGAGGCCGCCAATCAGGCGTTGCGCCAAGGCGTGCTGGATTATGACCGCCGCCATGGCTACCGCGGGCCGGAGGGTTTTGTTGAGCTGCCGGTTAGCGCGGCAAACCCGGAAGAACTGCTGGAAGACGCTTTGGCGGATGCGGACGAAAGCAACGGCCTGATGCCGGCGATCGTCCTGGAGGCGGGCCCGAAGCGGGTAAAGTGCTACATCAAGGGGGGTGAAACTGCCCAGATTGGTAACGATGGCCTGAAATTCGTACTTAAAAACCTGAGCGACAATGCCAGCTCGAAAACACGGCTGCGCCGGGGTGCGTTGATTCGCGTCCAGAAGGATGACAAGGGAGGGTGGCAGATTTTACAACTGCCGCAAATCGAATCGGCGCTGGTCTCGGTGGTGCCTCAGGACGGCGCGATTCACGCTCTGGTCGGAGGGTTCGATTTCAACCGCAGTAAATTCAACCACGTCACGCAGGCATGGCGTCAGCCGGGTTCGAGCTTCAAGCCGTTTATCTACTCGGCGGCGCTGGAAAAAGGCCTGACCGCCGCAACCGTGATCAATGATGCCCCCATCGTTGTGGATGCGGCCCAAACCGGCGGCCAGGTCTGGGAGCCCAAAAACTTCGAGGGTGATTATGCCGGCCCGATTCGCTTGCGCACCGCCCTGACCAAGTCGAAGAACCTGGTTTCCATCCGTGTGTTGCAGTCCATCGGCCCAGCGTATGCGCAGGATTACATCGCCCGTTTCGGCTTTTCGACTGAAAAGCACCCGCCCTATCTGACCATGGCGCTAGGCGCGGGATCGGTAACTCCCATGCAAATGGCCGCTGCGTACTCGGTGTTTGCCAACGGGGGCTACCGTACGCAGCCTTATTTGATCGACCGAATTGTCGATGCGCGCGGTACTCTGCTGGCGCAGGCAAAACCCAAGCGTGCAGGCGATGATGCCGAGCGCGCGATCGATGCGCGTAATGCCTTTATCATGACTTCCATCATGCGCGATGTGGTACGTTTTGGTACCGGTGCGCGCGCCATGCAACTGAAGCGTCAGGATCTCGCCGGAAAGACCGGAACCACCAATGATCAGGTGGATGCCTGGTTCACGGGTTTCAACCCGGGCCTGGTGGCGGTGGCCTGGATCGGCTTTGATCAGCCTCGTTCCATGGGGGGGGCAGAAACCGGC
>JAUYSN010000405.1 GCA_030696235.1 Sulfuricella sp.
CAGATCCAGGATGTTCGTCTGCAGCAGTTCTTCCCGGCTGTAGCCCAGCAGGGTTTCGGCCATGCGGTTCGCGTCGACCAGTTTGCCCTGGAGATCGGCAAGCAGGATCATGTCGCCGGCCTGCTCCATGATCTTGCGGTATTTTTCCTCGCTGGTGCGCAACAGGGAAACCGTGCTGCGCAGCGAGTCCGTCATGCGGTTGAAGGAACTGGCGATGTCGTGCATTTCGTCGCGGCTGGCGATGCTAGCGTAGGCGTGAAAATCTCCCCTGGCCACGCGGCTGGCCGCTTCCTTCAGGGCAGTCAGGTTGCCGAGAACGCCAGCGCTGAAGCCGATGAACAGGTAGGCCACCAGGGTGAGCGCGATGGCGGTCAGGGTGAAAATCAGCCGGCGCTCGGTCGTCAGCCGGTTCAGTCGTTCCTGAATCCTGTCTTCCAGGACTGGCAAAGTGCTGTTGCACAGGCGGTAGGCGGCATTGATGGCGAGCGTTCCGGCGTCATACAGGGTTTGGCCGCTGGGGGTGATTTTGTCGGCGAGCAGCAGCTCGTTCTGTACGTCGAAAATAAAGAAATGGACTGCGTTGGTGGCTGCCTGCAGTGAAGGTTGGAGGCGATTCCTGAGGTCGGGTGAAGCGTTTAGAACCTTGTTGACCTTGGAGACAAGCTTTTTCTCGGATTTCTCAGCTTCGCCGACCAGCACGCTGAGCTGGTGGCGTTCCACTGGAGACAGACTCTTGCGCTGGGCCGCGCCGGCTGACATGGCACGGGCCTGGCCGAGGTTTTCGATCAGGCCGGGCAGATTGCCGATCACCACCCGGACGAGGTAAAAAGTGGACAAATCCGATGCCAGGTTAAGTCCGGACGTGTCAGCCAGTTTGCTTAAAAAGGTATTCAGGCAGGAAATGAAGTCGGTATACAGCAGGAAACTCTTGTCGGCAGGCAGGGTGAGCAACTTGTCCTGCAGGTAGCCCCACTTGAATTTGATTTCTGCCCAGTTGCCCGAGGTATCGAGTTGTGCACCGTGGCGCTGGTCGAACTCATTCAGGATGGCTATCGCGGCTTCGGCATTACCCCGAATATCCGCCAGACGCTCGCGGGCGTTCTGGTCGCCGTTCAGGATGAGCTGGACGGTGCCGCGTTGCGCTTGGGCCTGCGAGGTGAGAATTTTGATCGGCTCAATCACCTGGAGACCGGCCAGTTCGCGTTCGGCGAAGGCAATGTCGGCATTGAGGCGGGGCAGCAGCAGGACGGCCAGGAGGGCGAGAGGGATGAAAAACAGCACACCGACCAGCGCCAGCTTGCACGGGAAGGTAAGCTGGCTGAGCAGCCAGGTTGCCGGACGGAGGAGATGCCTCATAATATTTACTTATGTTTGCATAAACAAATATTATGCAATTTCTCTCCGTTCGGCAATACTGGCGCGGGATTTGGCGATAGGGCCGGCTTTTTAGCTGCCGGCAACCAGGATCGCGTCCATTTCCACCAGGGCGCCGCGCGGCAGTTCCTTTACGCCCACCGCGGCCCGCGCCGGGTAAGGCTGGCCGAAATAATGCGCCATGATCTCGTTGACTTTGGCGAAGTTGGCTAAATCGGTGAGGTAGACGTTGAGCTTGACGGTGTGATTCAGGCCGCAGCCGGCCGCCTTGGCTACCTCGCCCAAGTTGAGGAACACTTGGTGGATCTGCGCCTCGATGCCCTCGACCAGCACCATGGTCTGTGCATCCAGTCCGATCTGGCCGGACAGGTAAACGGTGTCGCCCACTTTCACGCCCTGAGAATAGGTGCCGATGGCGGCAGGGGCATTGGGGGTGGAGAGGATTTGTTTTGCCATGGGGTTTCCTTTCTGTGCAAATTTTATGTAAACAAAGGTTTTGTAGGGTGCGCTTTGCGCACCGTTTTATTATTGCCGGGGGCAGCCCCGGCACCCAAACACCCGCGCGCAGCGCACCCTCCCGTAAATCACCCCTTCACCCGCGTAATCCTCACCACTTCCGTAATCTTGCGCAAACTGCGCATCACGTTGGCGAGGTGGATGCGGTTTTCAACTTGCAGGGTGAAGTTCATGGTGGTGTAGGCGCTGCCGTCTTCTTCTTCCATGCTGACATTGTCGATGTTCGAGCCAGCGTCGGCGATGGCGGCGGCGACTTTGGCCAGCACGCCGCGCTGATTGGCGACTACCAGCTTGATGTTGACGTCGAAGGGTTTTTTTGGTGCGTCCGGGTCCCATTCCACATCCAGCCATTTGTCGGCGTCAGCGGTTTTTTTAGCGATGGCCGGGCAGTCGTGGGTGTGGATGATCAGGCCCTGGCCCCGTTTGATGAAGCCGATGATCGGGTCGCCCGGTATCGGCCGGCAGCATCGGGCATACTGCACCGCCATACCCTCGGTGCCGCGGATGGTGATCGGTCCCATCGGGGCGTGCTTGCGCTCTTCAGTGGTTTCGGTGACGGCAAGCAGTTGGCGTGCGATAACGATGTTGAGGCGCTTGCCGAGGCCGATGTCGGCCAATATCTCCAGCCGGCTTTTCCCGGTGTTCTCGCGCAGCAGTTTTTCCCATTGAGCTTCGGTGATTTCCGCCGGATCTGTGCCCAGGGCACGCAGCGCCTGGTTGAGCAGGCGTTCGCCCAGGGCGGCGGATTCATCGTACTGCATGGTCTTGAGGAAATGCCGGATGTGCGAGCGTGCCTTGCCGGTGATGACGTAATTGAGCCAGGTCGGGTTGGGCTTGGCATGGGCGGCGGTCACGATTTCCACCTGGTCGCCGTTTTTCAGCTCGGTCCGTAGCGGCATCAGCTCCTGGTTGATTTTGACCGCGATGCAGCGGTTGCCGACGTCGGTATGCACGGCGTAGGCGAAATCCACCCCGGTGGCGCCGCGCGGCAATGCCATGATCTTGCCCTTGGGGGTGAAGACGTAAACCTCGTCGGGGAACAGGTCGACCTTGATGTGTTCCAGGAATTCGGTGGCATCGCCGCTTTCCGACTGAATCTCCAGCAGGCTTTGCAGCCACTGGTGGGTCTTCTGCTGCATCTCGTTGATGCCGGCGTTCCCGCTCTTGTACAGCCAGTGCGAGGCGACGCCGGCTTCGGCGATCTTGTGCATGTCCTGGCTGCGAATCTGGATCTCGATCGGCGTGCCGAACGGCCCGAACAGGGTAGTGTGCAGGGATTGGTAGCCATTCGCCTTGGGGATGGCGATGTAGTCCTTGAACTTTCCCGGGATCGGCTTGTAGAGCTGGTGCAGGGCGCCCAGGGTGAGATAGCAGGTGGGAACGTCCTTGACGATGACGCGAAACCCGTAAATATCGAAAACTTCGGAAAAGGTCAGGGACTTGCCCTGCATTTTTTTGTAAATGCTGTACAGATGCTTCTCGCGCCCGGTGATGGCGGCCTCGATCTGGCAATCCTTGAGCTTCTGCTTGATCGCCTCCAGTACCTTTCCCACCACTTCGCGGCGGTTTCCGCGCGCGGCCTTGACGGCCTTGGCCAGCACGTCGAACCGGTTGGGGTAGAGATGGCGGAAACTCAAATCCTCCAACTCGTCGTAAACGCTGTTCAGCCCCAGGCGGTTGGCGATCGGTGCGTAGATTTCCAGGGTCTCGCGTGCGATGCGCTGGCGTTTTTCCGGGGCCATCGCGCCGAGGGTGCGCATGTTGTGCAGGCGGTCGGCGATCTTGATCAGGATGACGCGCACATCGCGCGCCATCGCCAGCAGCATTTTGCGGAAATTCTCGGCCTGGGCGTGGATTTCGGTCTGGAACTCGATCTTGTCCAGCTTGGATACGCCGTCTACCAGCTCGGCCACCGCCTTGCCGAATTTTTCGCCGATTTCCTGTTTGGTGATGGTGGTGTCTTCCATCACGTCATGAAGCAGCGCAGCCATCAGCGCCTGGCCGTCGAGGTGCCACTCCGCCAGGATTCCGGCGACCGCAAGGGGGTGGGAAATATAGGGTTCGCCGCTTACCCTGAACTGGCCGGCGTGGGCGGACTCGCTGAAGCGGTAGGCCGCCTCGATCTGGGCGGTGTCCTCTGGTTTGAGGTAGGTGAGGCGGGAGGTGAGATCCGAAAC
>JAUYSN010000409.1 GCA_030696235.1 Sulfuricella sp.
CTTTCGCTGTTCACCGCGATCGGCCGGTTGCTCAGGGTATGCGGGCAGATTGGCACGAGCACCACCGCCTCCAGCGTGGGGTGCAGGATCGGCCCGCCGGATGACAGCGCATAAGCCGTGGAGCCGGTCGGGGTGGAAATGATCATGCCGTCGGAACGCTGGCTGTAAACGAACTGGCCGTCGACGAACACTTCCAGCTCGATCAGGCGCGCCGTCGCACCCTTGCTCACCACCGCGTCGTTAAAGGCGCAGGCTTCGTGGACGTTCTCCCCCTGGCGGCGGACGGTCACATCAAGCAGGAAGCGCGCTTCGCTGAGGTAGTCGCCGGCGAGGATTTCCGCCATGGTTTCCAGCATGGTATCCACCGAAACGTCGGTAAGAAAGCCGAGCCGGCCCTGGTTGATGCCGACCAGCGGCACGCCGAAGGTATACAGGGAACGGGCGATATTCAGCATGGTGCCGTCGCCGCCGAGCACCACGGCCAGATCGGCCTGCTCCCCGATCTCTTCCAGGTCTGCCAGGGGATAGTCGGTCACACCGGTGCTTGCGGCCGTCTGCCGCTCCACCAGCACGGTGTGTTCCTGTTCGACGAGAAACTTGGCCAGGCGCAGCAGCGAATCGCCGATCTCCGGGCTATTGTATTTGCCAATCAGGGCAATGGTTTTGAAGAGCTGACTCATGCCCTGAATTAAACCATAATAAAACTTTTGATGGTACTATGACTCGAAGTGCATAACACATAACGCACATCACGAACATATGATCGACAAACGCGCGAAAATCCTGCTTAAAACCCTGGTAGAACGCTATATCAGCGAAGGCCAGCCCATCGGCTCACGTACCCTGTCGAAGTTCTCTGGCCTGGACCTCAGCCCGGCCACCATCCGGAACATCATGGCCGACCTGGAAGAAATGGGCTACATTATCAGCCCGCACACCAGCGCGGGTCGCATTCCGACTCCGCTCGGCTACCGCTTCTTTGTTGACTCCCTGCTCACCGTGCAGCCGCTGGATGCGATCGAAGTGCACCAGCTGGAAAATCAGCTTCATCCCAGCGATCCGCAAAAGCTGATCGCTTCCGCATCGCAACTGCTTTCCGACCTGACCCAGTTCGCCGGGATCGTGATGGCGCCGAAGCGCCGCAGCATCGCCTTCCGCCATATCGAATTCGTGAATCTTTCCGAAAAGCGAATACTTTTAATACTAGTCACTACCGACGACAATGTGCAGAATCGCATCATCGTTAGCGAGAAATCCTATTCCGCCTCTGAGCTGACCCAGGCGGCCAACTTCATCAACCAGCACTACTCCGGCTGCACCCTGGAAGAGGTGCGCGGCAAAATGCAGGTCGAACTGAAACAGTTGCACCACGACATGACCGCGCTCATGGCCGTGGCGCTGGAGGCCGGCAGCGAGGCGATGAACGAAGGCGCCGACAGCTACGTACTCTCTGGCGAGCGCAAGCTGCTGCATGTGCGGGATCTGTCTTCCAACATGGCGTCCTTGCGCAGGCTGTTCGACGCATTCGATCAGAAAACCACCCTGCTCCAGCTTCTGGACGTCAGCCAGCACGCCCAGGGCGTACAGATATTCATCGGCGGCGAATCCGGCCGCATGCCGCTCGACGAATGCAGCCTGGTGACCGCGCCCTACGAGGTGGACGGCCAGATCGTCGGCACCGTCGGCGTGATCGGTCCGACCCGGATGGCCTACGAACGTATCATCCCGATCGTGGACGTCACCGCCAAGCTGCTGTCCAGCGCGCTGTCCTACCACTGATCGTGTCTTACCGCACCGAACCGGCTTACCGCCATGGCACGCCCAGCCGTACCGGCATCCTCCTGATCAACCTCGGCACGCCGGATGCGCCCACCGCCGCGGCAGTGAAACCCTATCTCAGGGAATTCCTCAGCGACCCGCGCGTGGTGGAAATTCCCCGCGCGCTGTGGTGGCTGATTCTGAACGGCATCATCCTCAACACCCGGCCGAAGAAATCGGCGGAAAAATACGCCCAGATCTGGACCAAGGAAGGTTCTCCGCTGCTGGTTCATACCCAGCGCCAAACCAGGATGCTTAAGGGCTACCTGGGCGAATCGCTGGGCAATGCTGCCCCGGTGGTGGAATTCGCCATGCGCTATGGCAAGCCTTCGGTTGCGTCGGCGCTGGAAAAACTCAAGCAGCAGAACTGTGGGCGCATCCTGATTCTCCCGCTCTACCCGCAGTATGCCGCCAGCTCCACGGCTTCAGCCATGGACGCGGTGTTCGACGCCTTGCGCAAGATGCGCAACATACCGGAAATCCGCACCGTCC
>JAUYSN010000410.1 GCA_030696235.1 Sulfuricella sp.
TTCGCCGCGCCATCCGGCACGGCTACAAGCTCGGCGCCCGCGCGGCATTTTTCCCTAAACTGCTGCCGGACCTGGTGGCGGAGATGGGTGATGCCTATCCGGAACTGAAGCAGAATCAGGAGCGCATCAGCGAGGTGCTGAGGCTGGAGGAGGAGCGTTTCTTCGCCACCATCGAGCACGGCATGGCGATCCTGGAGGCGGAACTCGGCGCGATGGAGCAGTCCGGCGCCCAGGTATTCAATGGCGAGACCGCTTTCAAACTGCACGACACCTACGGCTTTCCCCTCGACCTCACTGCCGACGTTTGCCGCGAGCGAGGCGTGACGGTGGACGGCGCTGCCTTCGATGCCGCCATGGCGCACCAGCGCGAGCAGGCGCGCGCTGCCGGAAAATTCAAGATGGCGGCCAACCTGGAATATGAAGGCCCGGCCACCGTTTTTCGCGGCTACGAAACCCTGGAAGCCAAGGGCAACGTGCTGGCCCTGTACCAGGACGGCTCACCGGTGAACGAACTGGTAGAAGGCGACATGGGCGTGGTGGTGCTGGATAACACCCCGTTCTACGCCGAGTCCGGTGGACAGGTGGGGGATCGCGGCGCGCTGCAAAGCGTGCATGGCATTTTCGCAGTGGAAGACACCCAGAAAATTCAGGCCAGCGTGTTCGGCCATCACGGCGTGGTGAAGACCGGCAAGATCAGCGTCGGCAACAGCGTTACCGCCAGGGTGGACAGCCAGGCCCGCGTCCGCATCATGCGCAACCACTCCGCCACCCACCTGATGCACAAGGCTTTGCGCGAAGTGCTGGGTTCCCATGTGCAGCAGAAGGGCTCTCAGGTGGACCCGGACAAGACCCGCTTCGACTTCGCCCACAATGCGCCGATGAGCGCCGGGGAACTCCGCAGGGTGGAACAGATCGTCAATGCCGAAATCCTTGCCAACGTAGCCACCCAGACCCGTCTCGTGCACATCGATGAGGCTCAGAAAATGGGCGCGATGGCCCTGTTCGGCGAAAAATACGGCGATGAAGTGCGGGTGCTCGATATCGGCAGTTCCCGCGAACTGTGCGGCGGCACCCATGTGGCCCGCACCGGCGATATCGGCCTGTTCAAGGTGGTGGCGGAAAGCGGCGTGGCCGCCGGGGTGCGGCGCATCGAGGCGGTTTGCGGCGATAACGCGCTGGCACTGGTGCAGCAGCAGCAGATGCTGCTGGCGGGCGTGGCCGAGGCGCTCAAGGCCCAGCCGCAGGAAGTGGAAGCCCGGGCCGTCCAGGTTCTCGATCACGTGAAGGCCCTGGAGAAAGAACTGGCACGGCTCAAATCCAGGCTGGCTTCCAGCCAGGGCGACGATCTCGCCTCCCAGGCGGCGGATATCAAGGGCGCCAAAGTGCTGGCGGCAGCCATCGATGGGGGTGACGCCAAAACCCTGCGTGAAACGCTGGACAAGCTCAAGGACAAGCTCAAATCGGCGGCGATCGTGCTGGCGGCGGTGGAGGGCGGCAAGGTGACGTTGATCGCCGGCGTGACACCGGATCTGACTGCCAGGGTCAAGGCTGGGGAACTGGTCAATTTCGTTGCCCAGCAGGTGGGCGGCAAGGGCGGCGGCCGGCCGGACATGGCCCAGGCCGGCGGTACCGAGCCGGACAAACTGCCGGCGGCGCTGGAGTCGGTAGCTGATTGGGTCAAAGGAAAGCTGTAGTGCGTAGGGCGGATCAGGCCGAAGGCCGTAATCCGCCGGATGTTCGGGCCAGCCACCAAACATTCGGCGCAATACGCTTCGCTATTGCGCCCTACGCAGGCTGACTCCCATCAAGGGGGCATTGGGCTAGTAGTCAGTCAACATGAAACGATGGTATGTAGGAGCGACCTCCAGGTCGGGAATTCGGTGGTTCGCGACCGGGAGGTCGCT
>JAUYSN010000411.1 GCA_030696235.1 Sulfuricella sp.
ACAGAGGTTCGGAAAAATGGGCTTCAGCCATTTCTTCGATGCGAGCCAAAAACTTATCTTTAATCCATTGCAGGATAAAGCGGTTTGGTGCGATCAGGCGAGGGGTGCCGTCCGATGAGTCGAACTTAAGCGGCTTGATCCAGGTATTGAATTGCTGGGGGGGCAAGTCCTCTTTAAATTTATTTAAGCAATCAGGCCAAAAACTTTCCATTGGGTAATCCATAAAATATTCGTTGGAGTTGTTTCGGTTAGGCGTCAGAGGCCGGAGGAACCCAACAGCAATTTGGCATTCTAGTCTTTTTGGATAAACTTATCCACAGGATGGAAGTATAAATATCATTTGACAAAAACACCTCGAAGATAGTCTAATTGCGCGTTTTAGCTAAACAAGTTTTGGGGTAACAAAATGAAACGGACTTATCAACCTTCTGTTGTCAAACGCAAACGCACCCATGGTTTCCGCGCGCGGATGAAAACAAGCGGCGGTCGCGCCGTGATCAGAGCAAGGCGCGCCAAGGGGCGGGCGAAACTCAGCGTATAGTTGTTGCTTAGCAGTGCCGGCTATCCATGCTTTTCAGAAAAGCAAACGGTTAAAAGAAACGGATGAAATTTCATCCGTTTTTTCGTTTAAATGCCAGGCATATGGTGATTACTTACGCATACTGGCCAAGCCGAACGCGCTGAATCACCCACGATTTACCGGTATTGTTCGAAAAAAAACGGCAGCTCATGCGGTAACCAGGAATTACATCAAGCGCAGTCTGCGGGAAATTTTCCGGCGACACCAGAACCTATTTGACAGCTTGGATATTGTTGTCCTGGCGCACAAGAGTTTTACCGGGAATGCGTTCCGTCAGGTAGAAGAAGAGTTCTTGCGGCTAATGGATAACCTGCAAAAAAGGTTGGTGCGAAGATAATGAAACGTTTGCTTATCGGATTGATCAGGGTTTACCAATACTTGATCAGCCCCTTGCTGGGGCCGCGCTGCCGATTTACCCCGACTTGTTCCGAATATTCTTGCCAGGCATTAGTCAAGTTCGGAGCTTTCAAAGGCGGCTGGCTTGGAATAAAAAGGCTTTGCCGTTGTCACCCCCGGCATCCGGGCGGATATGATCCGATACCATAAATTATGATTGAGGCAACATGGACACCCAGCGTCTGATACTTTTCATCGTTTTTTCCTTTTCCATTCTGATGTTATGGGATGCCTGGCAAAAGGAACAGCATCCTGCTCCGGTTGGCCAAATCGCGCACGAAAAAGCGGGGGCCGCACAAACGCCCACTCCCACGGCGCTTGCGGTTGACGCGCCTACCAAGGACTCTGGCGGACCGCTGCAAACAGGAGAACGGGTAAAGGTACAAACCGATTTGATTTATGCTGAAATCGACACTCTCGGCGGCGACGTACGCAGGCTGGAACTGCTGAAGCACCATGACACCCAGGATAAAAGCAAAAACTTTGTCTTGCTGGAAGACGACCCGAAACACCTCTATATTGCTCAATCGGGCCTGATAGGCAATGATTTGCCAACGCATAAAACGCTATTTTCCGCGGCGGCAACCCAGTATAAACTCGCCGAAGGGGCGAATGAAGTACAAGTAAGACTGACTTGGGCGGGTACGAATGGTATCAAGGTGGACAAGGTTTTCACCTTTCGCAAGAGTAGCTACGTGATTGATGTGGCTTACGAGATCCACAATGGCAGCGCAACCCGACTCGAGCCCCATTCCTATTTCCAGTTGGTGAGAAATGGCCAGCCTCCGATCGGTGACCCGAAGTTCATCACGACTTATACCGGCCCCGCGGTTTATACCGACAAGGAAAAATTCCAAAAAATAGCTTTCTCGGACATCGAAAAAAATAAAGCGAGCTATCCCAAGCAAAGTAATGACGGCTGGGTTGCCATGATCCAGCTGTATTTCCTGAGCGCTTGGCTGCCCGCTAACGATCAACCGCGTGAATATTACGCGAAAAAACTGGGGGATGATCTTTACAACGTGGGCGTGGTTCTGCCGGCGGGCTCGATTGAGCCTGGAAGCATGAAAAAAATAACCGTGCCCCTTTATGTCGGGCCACAGGAACAGGATCACCTGAGCAAGGTAGCCCCCGGACTGGATCTGGTCGTCGATTACGGCGTGCTGACCGTGATTTCGGCACCGCTGTTCTGGGTTTTGGCGTGGCTTAACAAGCTGGTTCAAAACTGGGGGGTGGCCATTATCCTGCTGACCGTCCTGATCAAGCTGGCTTTCTACCCGCTGTCCGCAAAAAGCTACCGCTCCATGGCGCAAATGCGCGTGCTCGGGCCTAAGCTGCAAAAGCTCAAGGAGCAATACGGCGACGACCGCCAGCGGTTGCATACGGCTATGATGGAGCTATACAAGACCGAGAAGGTCAACCCGCTTGGGGGTTGTCTGCCGGTCATAGTGCAGATCCCGGTGTTTATCGCGCTTTACTGGGCGTTGCTGAACAGCGTCGAAATG
>JAUYSN010000415.1 GCA_030696235.1 Sulfuricella sp.
GCAGCTTTTCGTCGGAAAAGGGGAGGTTGAAGCGGTCGCGGAACTGCCTGAGCGATGCTTCGGACATCTTCTTTGCCTGGTGGGTGATGTTCTGGCCTTCGCCGGATTCGCCCATGCCGTAGCCCTTGACCGTCTTCGCCAGGATCACGGTCGGTTGCCCCTTGTGCTGCATCGCCGCAGAGTAGGCTGCGTAGACCTTGAGCGGATCGTGACCGCCGCGGTTGAGGCGCCAGATGTCTTCGTCAGACATGTTGGCGACCATTTCCAGCAGCTCGGGATACTTGCCGAAGAAATGCTGGCGCACATAGGCGCCGTCCTTGGATTTGTAGTTCTGGTAGTCGCCGTCGACGCATTCTTCCATGCGTTTCTTCAGCAGGCCTTTCTTGTCCATCGCCAGGAGCGAGTCCCAGTGGCGGCCCCAGACCACCTTGATGACGTTCCAGCCGGCGCCGCGGAAATCCGCTTCCAGCTCCTGGATGATCTTGCCATTGCCGCGCACCGGGCCGTCCAGTCGCTGCAGGTTACAGTTGATGACGAACACCAGGTTGTCGAGTTTCTCGCGCGAGGCCAGGGAAATCGCACCCATCGATTCCGGCTCGTCGGTTTCGCCGTCGCCGAGAAAGGCCCATACCTTGCGGCCCTCGGTTTTGACCAGGCCACGATCCTGCAGATACTTCATGAAGCGCGCCTGGTAGATCGCGGTGAGCGGGCCCAGGCCCATCGACACCGTGGGGAACTGCCAGAAATCCGGCATCAGCCAGGGATGCGGGTAGGAGGGCAAGCCCTTGCCGCCCACTTCCTGGCGGAAGTTGAGGAGCTGGTCTTCCGTGATCCGGCCTTCGAGGAAGGCGCGGGCGTAAATGCCGGGGGAGAGGTGGCCCTGGATATACAGCAAATCGCCGCCGTGGTCTTCCGTCGGGGCGCGGAAGAAATGGTTGAAACCGACTTCGTAGAGCGTGGCAGCGGACTGGTAACTGGCGATATGACCGCCGACGCCGGGGCTTTGCTTGTTGGCGCGCATCACCGTGGCGATGGCGTTCCAGCGGATAAAGGCACGGATGCGGCGCTCCATGGCGAGGTCGCCGGGGTGGCGGTCTTCCTGGTGCACCGGGATGGTGTTCAGGTAAGCCGTGTTCGCGGAAAAGGGCAGGTGCGCGCCGGAACGGCGGGCCTTTTCGGTCAGTTTTTCCAGCAGAAAGTGGGCGCGCTCCGCGCCTTCACGTTCCAGCACCGCATCGAGGGCGTCCAGCCACTCCTGCGTTTCCTGCTGATCGATGTCCGGAATTTCTGACATTATATAATCTCCTGAATAAACAGCATAATTTTTTTACTATCCGTAAGTCTTATAGTTTTTCTTGAGATTTTTCGACTTGGGTAATAGCGTATTATCTTTTACCCGGGCTGGAAAGTGAATCAATTTTTTTATGGTATAGATCAATTGCGGCGATAATATGCGTAGGGCGGAAAAGCGCAGCGCCTTCCGCCGCATGAATTATCCACTCGGCGGATAACGCTACGCTCATCCGCCCTACAATTCGGAGCGGAAATGATCAAAATTGTGCAAAACCCATCCCCGGTGTCGGACAATGCCCTTGCCAAGGCATCCCATGTGCTGTTCGTCATGCCGAAGGCGAAAA
>JAUYSN010000416.1 GCA_030696235.1 Sulfuricella sp.
ATTTCGCCTGCTACCCCTAGGCGCCAGCGATATACTCGGCCTACTGCTGTACTCCTCCCTGCTCGGCTCGCTCGGCGCATTTCTGGCGGTGGGAAGGCATTTAAGCCGAATCGAGCCCAGAGCGTAAGTTCCGTGCCAATAAAGTATGGGAGTCGAGCTTTGGACGACCCATGCTAATGGCAAGTCAGCCCAGAACAAACTTTTTAAATATAATTATTGACTAATATACTTATGGATTAGTATAGTTGACAATATTAGTCCGGCATTGCCTCTGCCGCGCGGTGGAATGCGCTGAACTTTTCCGACTATTTGGCACTCTCATTCCCCGAGTGCTAGAATTAAGAAAATTGGAGGAATAACCTTATGACGAATGCTTTATTAGCCATCTCCATCCCTTCTGCGGTCGGCAGCCTGGAGAGCTATATCCAGTCAGTCAAGGCGATGCCGGTGCTGAGCGTCGAGGAAGAACACGAACTGGCGTTGCGGCTGAAGCGCGACAACGATGTGGAAGCAGCGCGGATGCTGGTGGTTTCGCACCTGCGCGTGGTTGTGAACATCGCGCGCGGCTACATGGGTTACGGCCTGCCCCAGGCGGACCTGATTCAGGAAGGCAACATCGGCTTGATGAAAGCCGTGCGCCGCTTCGACGGTGAGCGCGGTGTGCGTCTGGTTTCCTTTGCCATCCACTGGATCCGCGCCGAAATGCATGAATACATCCTGCGCAACTGGCGTCTGGTCAAGGTCGCCACCACCAAGGCGCAGCGCAAGCTGTTCTTCAATCTGCGCAGCATGAAAAAGGGTCTCGGCTACCTCGGCCCGGATGAGGTAAACAGCATCGCCAAAGACCTGGGCGTGAAGCCGGAAGAAGTGGTGGAAATGGAAAGCCGCATGGGCGGTCAGGATATCTCCATGGAAACCCACGGCGGTGACGAGGATGAAGGCACCGGCCCGATCGCCTATCTCGCGGCCGACGCGACCAATGAACCCGCGGCCCTGCTGGAGCAGGAGCAAACCAGCCAGTTGCGCGAGCGCGGTCTGTCCAGCGCGTTGCAGGGCCTTGACGACCGCAGTCGCCGCATCATCGAGGCGCGCTGGCTAACCGAGAACAAGAGCGCCACGCTGCATGAGCTCGCTGCGGAATATGGCGTGTCCGCGGAACGCATACGCCAGATTG
>JAUYSN010000101.1 GCA_030696235.1 Sulfuricella sp.
AAGTCGAGCAAGGTCTGCTTGAGATAGATATCCTTGACGTCGATATTGACGCCGCCGATCAGGTCCGCCTCGTTCTCTTTCTTCGCCAGCCAGCGCGCGGCGGCAGAGGTGGCGCCGCGCTCCGACAGCGCGAACACCGAGGAGCCGTGCGCATCGGGTTTAACGAAGGCATCGGCATGAATCGAAACGAACAGGTCGGCCTTGACGTTGCGCGCCTTGATCACGCGGCCATTCAGGGGGATGAAAAAGTCGCCGTCGCGGATCAGTACGCCGCGCATGTTCGGCTCCGCGTCAACCTGGGCTTTCAGGCGTCGGGAGATCGCCAGGGTTACGTCCTTTTCCCTGGAGCCATTTTTGCCAAGCGCACCGGGGTCCTCGCCACCGTGTCCGGCGTCGATCGCAATGATGATTAGGCGTGACACCTCCGGCTTCCAAGCACGCATTTCGGTCCGAGCCGGTTTCTCTGCCGGCCTTGCAATCTCAGCGGGCTTTTCCGGACTTTCCGGTGTGGTGGCAACAGCCAGTTCAGGCGACTTCTCTGCCTGCTCTTTGGCGCCCTCCGGCACAGCGGCTTCCTTTTTTTCCAGCAGCGCCATCAGCGGGTCCGCCGGCTGTAATGGATAAATATCCAGAACCAGGCGGTGGCCATATTCGCCGTAGGGCAGCAGGGTAAAGATCTGCGGCTTGACCTCGCCCTTCAGGTCCAGCACTACTCGCACCACGCCCGGCTTGTTGCGGGCGACGCGCACCAGCTTGATGTAAGGATCGTTTGCCGCGACCTTGGCTGCAAGCCCTTCCAGCGCGGAATTGACGTCCACGCCTTCAAGGTCGATCACCAGACGATCGGGGTTCTTGACCGCGAGAAACTGGTACTTGACCGGGCTTGCGGATTCCAGCGTGACCCGCGTGTAATCGGCCGCCGGCCAGACCCGCGCCGCAGTGATGGCTGTCCCGGCATGGGCGCTTGCCGCAGCGGCAAGAAAAAACGTAAAGCATATACCAACTTTAAAACCATCAACCTTAAAACGGCTCACACCACGAATGACACGAATTTTCACGAATGAACACAAATAGTCAAAGGCAAGCATTGCTTCACCAAACAGGTGAATCAGGCTAGCCACGTTAATTAGCTGATTGTTCGTGAACATTCGTGTCTC
>JAUYSN010000426.1 GCA_030696235.1 Sulfuricella sp.
AGCGACCAGGCCGACCGCCAGTTCCTTCCACGAGGCCATCTCGAATCCCAGGCGTGACAGCAAGTCATACTGCCGCTCCTGCCCGTAGCCCAGCACCCATTGGTTCCAGTCGTTGTTCAGCGTATCCCAGGTCATCCGCAATTGCATCAGCCAGGCGCTATTCACCCGTGCCAGCAGGGGCAGCGGCTCGCCTGCCGGAAGCGCGGCAGCCAGGCCGGATTCTATTCGTCGCGGGGCAACCGCCGCAGTCGGGTCGACGCGCACCCAACCCCGGTTCTCGAGCCAGACTTCGGCCCAGGCGTGAGCATCGGACTGACGCACAATCAGGTAATTGCCAAACGGGTTGGATTCTCCGCCCTGATAGCCTGTCACCACCCGGGCTGGCACGCCCGCCGCGCGCATCAGGAATACGAAGCTGCCGGCATAGTGCTCGCAGAAACCACGCCGGGTATCGAACAGGAATTCGTCCACCGAATTGGCCCCGAGCAGTGGTGGAGTGAGGCTATAGAAGAAGGCCTCGCTTCGAAACAGTTCCAGAGCTCTGCGCACTATTTCGTCATCGTCCCTCGCGGTGCGCTTCCAGGCACCCGCCATCTCCCGTGTTTTGAAGTTGCCCAATGCAGGCAGCCGCAGCGAGAGGTTTTTTTCTACCGCGCCTGGATTGAGACCGGCCTGGTAATTTGGATAGGATACTGCGCGATACCGCAGGCGCTGCCTCACCGGCTGGTCGGCGAGGAGCTCATAACGGGCGCCAAGGCGGCTGGCGGGCGGCAGTTCGGCAGGCAGATCCAGCGCGAGCAGCCAGCGCCTGTTGTGCGGCTCGAGCGTCAACGTGTAGCTGGCCGGATCGCCGGTTACGGCGATGCCGGCTGGTTTTAGGTCAGGCGCTGCCGTGGCCGACCAGCGCCGCCCATCGAAGAAATCCAGAACCGGGCCGCGCCAGTAGCGCTGCTCCGGCTTGGGTGGCGGCCCATCGAAGGCCACGCGGAAAGCCACCGCGCCGGATTGACTCAACTTGCTGATGCTGCCTGGCGCCATGCTGTCGCTCAGCCCCGTCATTCCCTCGTAGGCATCGCTGGGCAGACCCCACAACGGACCCGGCACGCGCGGAAAAAACAGGAACAGCACCAGCATGACCGGCACGGCCTGTCCCAGCAGCACGGCGGCCAGGCGCAGCTGCTTGCGCGGTTCGATTCGCCTGCCCGGATGGTTGAGGCCGATCAGGGTGCTGGTGATGACCAGTACCACCAGCAGCAGGTACAGGCCGGTAGGGATGGACTGGGAATAAAGGAAGTGGGTGATGACCAGAAAATAGCTGATGAAGATGGCCACCATGCTGTCGCGCAGCGTTGTGGATTCGAGTAGCTTGAGGGCCAGCATCGCGACCAGCAGGGCGACGCCGGCATCGCGCCCGAGCAGCATATGGTAGCTGGCGTAAATGCCCGCTGCGGTGGCGGCGGCAAGCGTGATCAACAGCCAGCGGGCAGGCAGGCGGACTTGGATCAGGCGCAGGGCGCCTACCCCGAGGCAGAGCAGGGTGATCCAGATCGGCAGGCGCGGGGTGTGCGGGGCGATGGCAAGCGCCATCGCGGCCAGCAGCCAGGTGTTGTTATCAAGTTTTAGTTGGATGCGCATTTACTGGCCCTTGATCCCAAACAGCGCCAGCGCTTCCAGGCAGGTGCGCTGATGTGCCTCGCCGTTGCCTGGTGCCAGGGTGGTGCCGGGTATCCGCAGGCCGTAGTTCAGGCCGGCATTCTGCGCGTCCAGCACCCAGCGGCACAGGCGGGAAAGGCGCGCCTCGATGGCCATGCCGGCGAGGTCGTCCCAATCCAGCCAGAGTTCTGGCAGAGCCTGGCCAGAAAACTGCTTGGTCAGCATTCCTCGCCCCTGCGCCATGGCCTTCCAGGCGACGTGGCGCAGCGAATCGCCGGGGTGGTAGGGGCGCATGCCGCGAAAATCGTCGCTGCCTTCGGTTGCGATTGCCTTGCCGCCACGGCCCTGGACGCCGGCAAGCTGGGGTAGCCTGGCGCTATCCGGCTGCGGGTAGACGATGCAGGCCATATCCAGGTCGAGTACCGACCAGGCGCGGAACAGGCCCAGCGGGAATTGGGTGAACAGGGTGAAGCGCCTTGGCCGGAGGATGCCGCGCCGAGGGGCATGCAGAGCGAGTGCTGTGGTCACGGTTTCGCCGGCGGCGATGTCAACGAACTGCGGGTGCTGTTTTTCAAGCATCGCGCCGATTGCGAACCGTTCAGTGGTGCTGGAGCTGTTCAGGCAAAGGGTGAAACTCGCTTGCTGCCCGGCGAAGACCGGCATCGTTTTGCCGGCGCTTACCGTGAGTTGGGCCAGGTTGCGGTAGGTGTGCAGGATAGCGACCAGCGCCATGCCCCCAAGCAGAAAGGTGAGAACGAAGCCGAGGCTCAGGGTGTAGTTGATCGAGCCGACCAGCATCAGCAGCAGCAGCACGGCGAACATCAGGCCGTGGCGCGTGGGCAGGATGAAAATCCGCTGGCGGTCAAGGGTGATCGGCCCGTGCTCCACATCGATCCGGTTGAAAATCCGCCGCCACACCTGGCGGTTAAAGAGTCGGAACATTCGTGTAATTCCAATTGGTATTGAGTCCAACAATAAATAGCAAAGACTTTTCACCGCAAAGGACGCAAAGGGAAAACCGAACCTCGGACATGTCAGCCTGATTGCTTTTCCTTTGCGTCCTTAGCGTCCTTTGCGGTTAGTGCTTTTTTGATCGAAAAATGGAATAAATCAGTGGTTAAAAGCTTTTCTGAATCAGGGAATGGCGACGGCGCCGAGCAGTCGTTGGGCGGGGCTGGATGACTCGGCGCCCGTTTCGCCGTGAGCGAAGCGCAGGCGATGGCCGACCACGCCTGGCAGCACCACCTGGAGGTCTTCCGGCATGGCGTAGTCGCGGCCTTCCATCAAGGCCCAGGCCTGCGCGCTGTGCAGCAGTGCCAGGCCGGCACGCGGCGACAATCCGCAGTCGTAGAGCGGAGAGTGGCGGGTGAATTCGAGCAGGGCCTGGAGGTAGTCGAGCAGGGCCGCGGAAACATGCACGGTGCGGACGCTTTCCTGCAAAGCGGCCAGCTGTGCGCCGCCCATGCAGGGTTTAAGCTGTGCGATCAGGCTGCGGCGGTCGCTTCCCTGGAGCAGGGCGCGTTCCGACTTCGCATCCGGGTAGCCCAGATCGATGCGCATCAGGAATCGGTCGAGCTGCGATTCCGGCAGGGGGAAGGTGCCAATCTGGTGCATCGGGTTCTGCGTGGCGATGACGAAAAACGGCTCTGGCAGAGGGCGGGTTTCGCCCTCGACCGTGACCTGCTGCTCCTCCATCGCCTCGAGCAGGGCGCTCTGGGTTTTCGGGGTGGCACGGTTGACTTCGTCGGCCAGGATGAGTTGGGAGAAAATTGGCCCGGGGTGGAACTTGAAGGAGGCGCTTTCCCGGTCGTAGACCGAAACGCCGAGGACGTCCGCGGGCAGCAGGTCGCTGGTGAACTGGATGCGCTGGAAGTCGAGTCCCAGGATCTGCGCCAGCACGTGCGCCAGTGTGGTCTTGCCGACGCCCGGTATGTCCTCGATCAAAAGGTGTCCGCGTGCCAGCAGACAGGCGAAGGCGAGCCGGATCTGCCGTTCCTTGCCGAGGATGATCTGGCCGGCCTGGGAAACCGCTTGGTCAATTGCCGGGTGCATGTGGCCTCGCTTCGATGTGTTGTGATTACGGCATTATCATGCAGAGTAGTTTATCATTCTGGCCATGAACACTTCCATCAAGAAAATCTTTCTCGCCGGCGATATCGGGGGCACCAAGACGCTGCTTCGGCTTTTCGAAGCCGGAGGCAGCGTGCTCGCCGAGCGGCGCTTCGACAGCGCTTCATTCGTCAGCCTGGAACAGGTCGTCGCCGGCTTCCTGAGCGATTTCCCCTCCCGCTCCCTTGCCGCCGCCTGTTTTGGCGTGGCCGGCCCGGTTGAAGGCGGGCGGGCGAACATCACTAACCTGCCATGGCAGATCGATGAGGCGTCGATCGCCGCGGAATTCCAAATCCCGCAGGTTCGATTGATCAACGATTTTCAGGCCGTGGCTTACGGCATCGAGGCCCTGGAAAGCCGCGATCTGGCGACCCTGCAAGCCGGCGCGCCGCAGGAATGCGGCGTGCGCGCGGTCATCGGCGCCGGCACCGGCTTGGGAGAAGGCTTCATGGTCTGGCAGGGGGGCTATTACGCAGCCTTTCCGTCAGAGGGCAGTCATGCCGATTTCGCGCCGGTCGATGCGCTGCAAATCGAGTTGTTGCGCCATCTCGCCGCGCGTTACGGCCATGTCTCCTACGAACGTTTGTTGTCCGGCCCGGGACTGGTGAACATCTTCGAGTTCCTGCGCGACAGCAGCGGCAAACAGGCAACAACGGAGCTGCAATCCGCGATGAAGGCCGGCGATCCGGCGGCGGCGATTTCGGACTGCGCCATGGGCGGCAAGGATGACTTGGCCGTGTCGGCGCTTGGCCTGTTCGCGCGCATCTACGGTGCCGAAGCCGGCAACCTGGCGCTCAAGGTGCTGGCGCGCGGCGGCGTGTATATTGCAGGCGGCATTGCACCGCAGATCATGGGCAAGCTGAAGGATGGCGAATTTCTGCGCGCATTTGCCGACAAGGGGCGCTTTGCCGGGCTGCTGGGGGATATTCCCGTCCATGTCGTGCTCAACCCCAAAGTTGGCCTGATGGGCGCGGCGCGGGTGGCAGAGAGGATTATGGGGTAACGGCGTCCGCCCAGTAGGCGAACGCCGTGGCCGGGATGCCGCAGTCCGGTTCGGTTTCTTTCAACGCTGCCAGGCTGTCGTAAAGCATCAGCGCTTCCTGCTCCAGCGCCAGCGCGTTCAGGCACTTGAGTATCCGGGTAATGCGCAGGTGGTTGTGGCTGGGGTGGGTGAACCAGAGGGATTTGCGCTGCTCCCAGTTGGGTGCCTTGTCAATGCTGTCCGTGGTTCTGTCCAGGCCGTAAAAACCCAGCATGCGGTCGAAAGCGCGCAGCAGCTGTTTTTGCAACGCCGGGTTGCTGCGGAATTCGTCGATCTGTGCGGCGTCCAGCGTTGGTGCGGAGGGGTTGGCGCCGCTGATGCTGGTCAGCGGGAACAGCCACTGGATGAAATTGTGGGTGTATTCCAGCCATTCGTCGTCGTGCGCCAGAACGGCGTCGAATGTTCTGCCGTGATCGTCCGGCGCGGTGCCGAGATGGAAATCGACCAGTGGGCGCGGCGCAGGCATTATCAGTAGTCAGTCAACGTAAAACGGATGGAATGTAGGGTGCGCCATGCGCACCATATTGCTCTGATTGGTGCGCATGGCGCACCCTACTACCCTCGCGCTTCTGCATGACTGGCTGCTAGCCGCCGGTCAGCGACATGAAGCGCACCACCTGGCCCGGTTTCTCGCGAAATTCGTGGCGTTGGGGTTTGAGTTCGATGGCGGAGCGGATTGCGGCGGCCAGTTCGTCGTCCGAAGCGCCGGCACGCAGCAGAGGGCGCAACTCCAGGCTTTCGTCCTGGCCCAGGCACATGTACAGCGTGCCATCGACCGATAAACGGACACGGTTGCAGGTATCGCAGAAATGCTGTGACATCGGGGTGATGAAGCCGACGGTGAAGGCGCCATCCGGGGATTTCAGGTAGCGCGCCGGGCCGCCTCCGGCCATGACGCCGTCGATCAGTCCGAAGCGTTGCTGCAAGCGCGCCTTGACGGGCTGAAGGTCAAGATATTGGGCGTTCCTGCCGGTTTCGCCCATCGGCATGGCTTCGATCATGCGCAGGGTGAAGTCGTGCTGGATGCAGAACGCCACCATGTCGTCGATTTCGTCGTCGTTCACGCCGGCCATGACGACCATGTTGATCTTGATCGGGGCAAAACCGGCTTCCTTTGCGGCCATCAATCCGGCCAGGACCTGATCGAGGCAATCTCGCCGCACGATCTGGCTGAAACGTTCCGGATTGAGGGAATCCAGGCTGACATTGAGTCGGGATATTTTCGCTTTTTTGAGCGCTACAGCATGCTTGGCAAGCTGGGTGGCGTTGGTGCTGAGGGAGAGATCCTTGACGCCATCAAGGGCGCTCAGGCGGCGTGCCAGATCAGGCAGGTTACGGCGCAGCAGGGGCTCCCCGCCGGTCAACCGGATTTTGCTGACTCCGAGGCGGGCAAATGCACCGATCACGCGTTCGATTTCGTCAAAGCTGAGCCATAGTTCAGGCTCCTCGAAACCCTTGTAGCCTTCCGGGATACAATAGGTGCAGCGCAGGTCGCAGCGGTCGGTGACCGACAGGCGCAGATACTCGACGTGTCTGCCGAAACGGTCTTGCAAGATGGGTTCGCTGGCCATGATGGCTTTCTGAAGATGATAAACACTATTCGAAACGATATCCTTATCCTTTTTCCAGCGCGAAGCAATAGGTGGATAGTAGTACTCCCTAGGAACTAGGATAAATAAAGTGAAGGCAGGTAATGGGAACAACAAATAATCCAGGTTTTTCAAATGATTGCAAACAATGCCCGAGATTGGCAGGATTCCTGGAGCAGGTGCGCAGCGATCATCCCGATTACTACGCCAGGCCGGTGCCGCCTTTTGGGGTTGAGGATCCGCAGTTGCTGATCGTCGGCCTGGCACCGGGAATGCATGGGGCCAACCGCACCGGCAGGCCGTTTACTGGCGATTTTGCGGGCATATTGCTGTACCGGACGCTGCACAAGTATGGCTTCGCCAGCGTACCGGATTCGGTCAGCGCGGCGGACGGGCTGGAATTGATCGACTGTCGCATCACCAATGCGGTCAAGTGCCTGCCGCCGCAAAACAAGCCGGAGCCTGCTGAGATCAGGCAGTGCAACGGCTATCTGGGCGGGGAAATCGCCGGTCTCGGAGAGGGGGCCGTGATTATGGCGCTGGGCACGATCGCGCACCAGGCGGTGTTGCGCGCGCTGGGGCTCAAGCTCAAGGATTTTTCCTTCGGCCATGGCGCGGTGCATGCCCTCCCCAGGGGAATGACCCTGTACGACAGCTATCATTGCAGTCGCTATAATACCCAGACCAGACGCCTGACCGCGGAAATGTTCGAGTCCGTATTCGCCAACATCCGCAACAACTTGCCAAGGAGCTGACATGCCCTACGTCAATATCCGCATCGCCGGTACGCTCACCCGCGAGCAGAAGCAGAAAATTGCCGAGGAAGTCACTGACACCCTGGAGCGCATCGCCAACAAACCCAGGTCCTATACGGTCATCTCCTTCGATGAGATGCCCTATGAAAACTGGGCGTTTGCGGGTGAACTGTTGGACGAAGAATAGCGGTGGCTTGTCGACGCCGCCAGGCAGACGCTTGGGACGCGCTTCCCGGCCTCCGCTAGCGCGCAGGAGACGCTGGCACATTCAGCTTTTTGCACTATATTTGGATTGGAGGCCCGCTCTCATGCAAGGGCCGTTTGCCAGTAACCACCCAGCTTGGAGGTAAAAGTCATGACGGACGTAGTGAAAGTGATCGAAGTGCTCGCACAATCCGAAAAAAGTTGGGAAGATGCAGCAGCAAAAGCGGTGGCGCGTGCGGCCAAAACTCTGCACAACATTAAATCCATCTACATCCAAAACTTCGAGGCAAAGGTGGAGGGCGACAAGATTGTCGAATACCGGGTAGATGCCAAGATTTCGTTCCTGTTGACCGAGGAGTAGTAGGCCGAAAACTCCAAATCTGTCGCGCATTGCAGGCGCTCCGAATTAGGCGGAGCGCCGGTGTTGCTTCGTTTGTACGGGTTCAAGGCTATGGATTGCTGGCGGCCATCAGTCAGTTACGGGGGGCTCATCAGGTTCTTACCAAACCCTACATGTATGCCATGTGTAAGTGATGGTACAAGTTCAAGGCAGGTTGAAACTCAGAGAAAATTTGTCGTGAAATTCACATGAGCGCCTCATCAAGTCGGCTGGGGCTCCACACCTGCTCTGCCAGTGCCTGATAAAGTGTCTGCCGCTCATCCAAATCTGCCTTTTTGAATTGTGTGTAATGCCGGAATGGTAGACCGGTTTTTTCCAAGAAGCGCTTGAACCCTGGGTCACGCTCGTAGCAATCTTGGTGAAGCGACCTTGCCAGCAGGTTCT
>JAUYSN010000430.1 GCA_030696235.1 Sulfuricella sp.
GCCGCCGATGCCGATGTTGACGATGTCGGTGACCGGCTTGCCGGTGTAGCCTTTCCACTGGCCCGAACGCACGCTTTCCGAAAATTCGCGCATCTTGCCGAGCACGCGCCGCACTTCCGGCATGACGTCGTGTCCATCGGACATGACCGGACGGCTGGAGCGGTTGCGCAGCGCCGTGTGCAGAACCGCGCGGTTTTCGGTGAAGTTGATTTTATCGCCGACGAACATCTTTTCGCGCCAGCCTTCAACATCCGCTTTACGCGCCAGCGCAGCCAGCAGCGTCATGGTCTCCGAGTCGATGCGGTTTTTCGAGTAATCCAGCAGGATGCCGCAGGCTTTCAGGGAGAATTTATCGAAGCGCTTGGGGTCGGCGGAAAACAGCTCGCGCAGGTGGGTTTTGGCCAGCGCCTTCTGGTGTGTCATCAGCGCCTGCCAAGGTTTTGAGCGGGTAAGGACGGACATAATTAATTCCTTTACCGCGAAGGACGCAAAGGTACGCAAGGGAAAACAAACATATGGGGTACCTCGCGTACCTTTGCGTCCTTCGCGGTGAACATTTTATTTTTTCATTCGGCCAAAGCCAATACGATCCCCGCCAGCGGCGGTACGGTGATTACGATGGAGTAGGGGTAGCCCATCCATGGGGTGTTCTCGCTGGCCGCCCCTTCGCCGTTGCCCAGGTTGGAGCCGCCGTAATACTGCGAGTCGCTGTTGAAGATCTCTCGGTACAGGCCGGGCCGGGGTACGCCGATGCGGTAGCCGCGGCGCGGTACCGGGGTGAAGTTCAGAATCACCGCCACGGACGCGCCATTGCGGTCGCGCCGCAGGTAGGAAAGCACCGACTGGTCGGCGTCGTGGCAATCGATCCAGGCAAAGCCGTCCGACGTAAAATCAAGCTCGTGCAGGGCGGGCAGGTCGTGGTAGAGGCGATTGAGGTCGCGCAACAGGCTTTTCATTCCCTGGTGCTGCTTGCGCTCCAGCAGCCACCAGTCTAGCTCTCCGTCGATGCGCCATTCCCGTCCCTGGGCCATTTCGTTGCCCATGAAGTTGAGTTTTTTGCCTGGGTAGGTCATCTGGTAGGTGAACAGCAGGCGCAGGTTGGCGAATTTCTGCCAGCCATCGCCCGGCATCTTGGCCAATAACGAGCGCTTGCCATGCACCACTTCGTCATGCGAGAACGGCAGCACGAAATTCTCGGTGTAGGCGTAAAGCTGGCCGAAGGTGAGTTCGTTGTGGTGGTAACGGCGATGCACCGGATCGTTCTGCATGTAGGTCAGGGTGTCGTTCATCCAGCCCATGTTCCACTTCATCGAAAA
>JAUYSN010000432.1 GCA_030696235.1 Sulfuricella sp.
CCTGTTGCCGCTCAACAGGTACTGGATTACCTCATCACCCAAGCCGAACTGCTTACTCGCTTTCCGCTGACCGGCCGGATCCCCAAACCGGGTGCACCGCGTGAACTGGTCTTTACCCGTTACCCCTACAACCTGATTTACCGAGTCACCCGTACCAAGGTTCGGATCGTCAGAGTTATCCACCAATCACGCCTGTTTCCATAGCCACTATCCCGCGATCTGTAGCAGTTCAGGCCCTATGGTTGCTTCCAGGCGCACTTGCTGCCATGTTCCTCACGCCCGTGGGGATGAACCGTGATCGAACTGGGTATGAACCCGTAGGGTGCTGTGTTCCCCACGCCAGTGGGGATTGAGCGAGGATAGAAATGTACAATACCGCGAACGTCTATCTATCCTCAAAAAGTTGCGCCCACCTTTCGAGGTGGCAGGAATTGAACCCATGGCCTAGGATATAATGTTTACATGAAAATCCTCGCTCTCGACTCTTCTACCGAGCTCTGTTCCGTCGCCTTGTGGCTGGACGGCGAAATGCTCGTGCGCGAGGAGTTGGCTGGACAGCGCCATTCCGAGCTGCTGCTGCCGATGGTGCAGGAATTGCTCGCTGAGGCGGGGCTGGATTTGAAGGCGCTGGATGGCATCGCTTTCGGCGAGGGGCCGGGGTCGTTCACCGGCCTGCGTATCGGTTGCGGTGTGGCGCAGGGTTTGGCATTCGGCGCGGGTTTGCCGGTGGCAGGGGTGTGTACCCTGCTGGCGCTGGCCGATGCTTCGGGTGCAGGCCGCGTGATCGCCTGCCTGGATGCGCGCATGGGCGAGGTTTACCATGGCGTGTACGAAAAAATCGAAGGCGAGTGGCGTACCTTGAATGCGCCCGGACTGAGTTTGCCGCCGCAGACGCCGGACGTCGCAGGTGAACACTGGGTCGGCTGTGGTAATGGCTTTGCGGCTCATGGCGAGATATTGCGCAGCCGTTATGCCGGGCTGCTTGTCGAGGTGATGCCCGATGTCTTGCCCCATGCGGCGCAGATCGCCGTGCTGGG
>JAUYSN010000438.1 GCA_030696235.1 Sulfuricella sp.
ATGAGGATCGAACTCACGACCTCCGCATTGCGAACGCGGCGCTCTCCCAGCTGAGCTATCGGCCCACGTTTGAATGGGCATATTACCTTATAATCAAGGCCATTTAAAAGAGCTGTTGAGGGGATGGAAATGCAAGGCACGATTTTTTCGCGGATTGCCTGGTTGCTGGTGGCGGTTCTCGGTGCGGCGGCGGTGGGCGGCATTGCCCTCAATCGGGGCGAGAGCATCAACGCCCTCTGGTTCATTGCCGCTGCGGCTTGCGTTTACGCCCTCGCCTACCGTTTTTACAGCGCCTGGCTGGCGGCCAGGGTGCTGGTGCTGGACGAAACCCGGGCGACGCCGGCGGAACGCTTCGACAACGGGCGCGACTTTGTGCCGACCAACAAGTGGGTGGTGTTCGGCCACCATTTCGCCGCCATCGCCGGGCCGGGGCCGCTGATCGGGCCGACGCTGGCGGCGCAGTTCGGCTATCTGCCTGGCACTTTGTGGATACTGGTCGGTGCGGTGCTGGGCGGCTGCGTGCAGGATATGGTCATCATGTTCTTTTCCACCCGCCGCGACGGGCGCAGCTTGGGCCAGATGGCGCGCGACGAGTTGGGGCCGGTCGGCGGCGCGGCGGCGCTGGTGGGTACGCTGATGATCATGGTAATCCTGATCGCGGTGCTCGGTCTGGTGGTGGTCAATGCCATGAAGCACAGCCCGTGGGCGACTTCGACGGTGGCGGCGACCATCCCGATCGCGGTGCTGGTCGGCCTTTACATGCGCAACATCCGCCCCGGCCGGGTGCTGGAGGGCTCGCTGCTGGGGCTCACCCTGCTGTTGCTCGCGGTGGCGGGCGGCGGCTGGATCGACCACAATGAAGCGCTGCGCCCGCTGTTCGACCACGAGGGGCTGACCCTGGCGTGGCTGGTCATCGGCTACGGATTTCTCGCCGCGATCCTGCCGGTATGGCTGCTGCTGGCGCCGCGCGATTACCTGTCCACCTTCCTGAAGCTGGGCACGATTTTCCTGCTGGCGATCGCCATCATCATCATGCGGCCGGAGATCAAGATGCCGGCGCTGACCCAGTTCATCGACGGCAGTGGGCCGATTTTCGGCGGCAGCGTTTTTCCCTTCGTGTTCATCACCATCGCCTGCGGTGCGGTGTCCGGCTTCCATTCGCTGATTGCTTCCGGCACCACGCCCAAGCTGCTCGCCAACGAGCGCGACATCCGCATGATCGGCTACGGCGGCATGGTGCTGGAATCCTTTGTCGCGATCATGGCGATGATCGCCGCCACGGTGCTCGACCCCGGCGTGTTCTTTGCCATCAACAGCCCAGCCGGCGTGGTCGGCAAGGAAGCGGCGGAGGCGGTGGCGATGATTTCGTCGTGGGGCTTTCCGGTGACGGTGGAGCAGATGGAAACCTTGGCCCGGGCGATGGGCGAGAAGACCCTGTTCGCCCGCACCGGCGGTGCGCCGTCGCTGGCGGTGGGGATGGCGAGCATTTTCGGCAGCGCCTTCGGAGAGGGGATGCTGGCGATGTGGTACCACTTCGCCATCATGTTCGAGGCGGTGTTCATCCTCACCACGCTGGACGCCGGTACCCGCGTCGGGCGCTTCATGCTGCAGGACATGCTGGGCAATTTCTCGCCTAAACTGGGAGAGACCTCCTGGTATCCCTCGGTGCTGCTCACCAGCGGAATTGTTGTCGCGGCCTGGGGTTATTTTCTCTACATTGGCGTAATCGACCCGAATGGCGGAGTCAACATCCTGTGGCCGCTGTTCGGCATTTCCAACCAGATGCTGGCGGCGATCGCCCTGTCGGTCGCCACCGGCATCCTGGTCAAGTCCGGCAGGCTTCGCTACGCCTGGGTCACCGGGGTGCCGCTGGCGTGGCTGGCCATTGTGACGACCAGCGCGGCATGGGAGAAGGTATTCAGTTCCGATGTGCGGGTCGGCTTTTTCGCCGCCGCCAACGACATGGCGGACAGGCTCGCCAGCGGCGCTCTGCCGGCGGCCAAGGCCAAGTTCGCCCCGCAGCTCATCTTTAACCAGCAGCTCGATGCCTGGCTGACGATTTTTTTCGTGGTGGTGCTGTGGGTGGTCATTTTCGACATGCTGAGGGTGGCGGCTCGGCACTTGCGCGGCAAGCCGGTGCCGCCGCTCTCCGAATCGGCGCATGAGCCGTCGCGCCTGGTGGAAGACTGGGTAAGAGACTGATATGTTGTACAAAATCTGGCAATTTATCCGCCGCCTTTCCGGTGACGACGCCTACGAGCGCTATCTTCGCCACCACGGAGAGGCGCATCCGCATGAGCCGTCCCTGGACCGAAAAGCTTTCTTCAGGCAGGAGCAGGACAGGAAGTGGAACGGGGTGCGGCGCTGCTGTTAACGGGACAGGCGTTTTTCCGCCCAAGCCAGGAAATTGGGCAGGCGCGGCGCCGCCAGCCAGCCGATTGCAACGCCGAGCGCGTCCGCAACCATGTCGGCAACCTCGAACGAGCGGTAACCGGTGGCGCGCTGGGCGTACTCTATGGCGATGCCTAGCGCCACCATGCCGAGCGCAAGCCATATCCTTTGGCGCAGCCCTGCGTAGGACTGGGCGAACCATAGCGTCACCAGGCCATAGGCGGCGAAGTGGCCGAGCTTGTCGCCTTGTTCCAGGTTCAAATGAGGCGGGGCCGGCGTCAGCGAAAGAGTGATAATCGCCAGCACCAGCATCCACCCCGCCGCTTTCCAGTAGCCGGCAATCCGGGTTGGGTTCAAACGCAGATATCCCGGTAAGCTCGCTCGCTGGCATAAGCCAGGACCGGGAACACCACCACGAATAGCGGTATGAACAGCAGGATCGATCCGACGATGCCGACCGTCAATATGACCCCCCAGGCGATCATCACGCCGAAGTTTCCGAAAACCGCACGCACACTGGTTCCCACGGCTTTTGCCAGGCCCACGTGGCGGCTGAAGATCAGCGGCACCGCAAACGCGGAAATGGCGAAAATCATGAAGGCCAGCACCGATCCGGTGAGCGAGCAGAACAGGATGAAGGACGTCAGCCTGCCGCCCTCCCCCAATCCGGCTATCAATTCCAGCGAACCCAGCACTGGCACAGTACCGAAATACAGGCTGTAGACGATGGCGGCATCGGTCAGCCAGACCAGGAACAGGAAGGCGCAGACCACGGAAATCACCCACAGCGCCGCCGGGCTGCGCCGGAAGCCGCGGAAGAAATCGGTAAAACGCACCGGTCTATGCTGTGCGCGCAGGGAGGCAACATGAAAGAACCCCGCCAGGAAGGCCGGGCCGACCAGCATGAAGCCGCCCGCCAGCGGAAAGGCCATCGGCGCGATGTCCAGCTTCACCACGCCGATCAGCAGGATGGCGCCGATCACCGCGAAGATGCCGGCGTAGGCCATGCTGGCATTTTGAGTTTGGCGGAACATCAGCCAGCCATGGGCGATCCAGTTTCGGATATGGGAAAATGAAACCTTCCGATAATTAAGTGGCTGCTCCACGATTTAAGCGCTTTTTCGGTATGCCCACCGCAGCATGGCCATGCCCGCTACGATCATCGGCAGGGAAAGCCACTGACCCATGCTGAGATTGAGCGCCAGTAGCCCAAGGAAGCTGTCCGGCTCGCGGGTGTACTCGACCAGGAAACGGAAGGCGCCATAGCCGATCAGGAACAGGCCGGATACTGCGCCGGTCGGGCGCGGCTTGCGCGAGAACAGCCAGAGCAGGGCGAACAGCGCCAGACCCTCGAGCGCGAACTGGTAAAGCTGCGAGGGATGGCGCGGAATCGAATCGATCTGGGGAAACACCACGGCCCAGGGCACGTCGCTCGGTCGGCCCCACAGCTCGCCGTTGATGAAGTTGCCGATGCGGCCCGCGCCCAAGCCGAGCGGAACCAGCGGGGCGATGAAATCGGTGACGGCGAGCCAGCTTTTTCCGGTCCTGCGGGCGAACAGCCACATCGCGGCGAGCACGCCGAGGAAGCCGCCGTGAAAGGCCATGCCGCCCTGCCAGACGGAAAAAATCTCGAGCGGATGGGCGAGGAAATGGGCCGGCTGGTAAAACAGCACGTAACCCAGCCTGCCGCCCAGCACCACGCCGAGCACGCCGTAGAACAGC
>JAUYSN010000440.1 GCA_030696235.1 Sulfuricella sp.
GGCCAGATTCAATGACATAAAATTCACCCGGAGAACTTTAAAGCGATACGCTTAAAATGGTATCATGTTTCATTTAACCGACGCACCTCAATCACTGGAATTAAGTAATGATGTTTGGATTCTTACGCGGATATTTTTCCAACGATCTGGCTATCGACCTGGGCACTGCCAACACCCTGATTTTCGTGCGCGGCAAGGGCATCGTGCTGGACGAGCCCTCGGTGGTGGCGATTCGTCAGGAAGGCGGCCCTTCTTCGAAAAAAACCATCCAGGCGGTGGGCATGGAGGCCAAGCAGATGCTGGGCCGCACACCGGGCAACATCACCGCGATCCGCCCGATGAAGGACGGCGTGATCGCCGACTTCACCATCACCGAGCAGATGCTCAAGTACTTCATCAAGAAAATCCACGATTCGCGCATGCTCTCTCCCAGCCCGCGCATCATCATCTGCGTACCCTGCGGCTCGACCCAGGTGGAGCGGCGCGCCATCCGCGAATCCGCGATCGGCGCCGGCGCAAGGCAGGTTTATCTGATCGAGGAGCCGATGGCTGCGGCGATCGGCGCCGGCCTGCCGGTGGCGGAGGCGACCGGCTCGATGGTGGTGGATATCGGCGGTGGCACCACCGAGGTCGGCGTGATCTCTCTCGGCGGCATCGTCTATGCCACATCGATACGGGTCGGCGGCGACAAGTTCGACGAGGCGATCATCAACTACATCCGCCGCAACTACGGCATGCTGATCGGCGAAGCCACGGCCGAGAGAATCAAGAAAGAGATCGGCTCTGCCTTCCCGGGTTCGGAAGTGCGCGAAATGGAAGTAAAAGGGCGCAATCTGGCCGAAGGTATCCCGCGCAGCTTCACCATTTCCAGCAACGAAATTCTCGAAGCCCTGACCGACCCGCTCAACAGCATCGTCAGCGCGGTCAAGTCGGCGCTGGAGCAAACCCCGCCTGAACTGGGCGCGGATATCGCCGAAAAGGGCATGGTCCTGACCGGCGGCGGAGCGCTCCTGCGCGACCTGGATCGTCTGTTGATGGAAGAGACCGGGCTGCCGGTGATCGTCGCCGAAGACCCGCTCACCTGCGTGGTGCGCGGCTGCGGCCGGGCCCTCGAGGAAATGGACAAGCTGGGCGGCGTCTTCACGAATGATTGACGTAGCATGTAGGGTGGGCACGTCTTTGTGCCCACGCGGAAATAACTCCATTGACCGCGTGGGCACAAAGACGTGCCCACCCTTGACTGACTGAATGGATCACCAAGCTCCGCCCTTTTTCAAGCACGGCCCCAGCCCGCTGGCGCGCTTCGTCTTCTTCGCCTCGATTTCCCTGGTGCTGATGGTGTTGGATGCCCGCCTGAACGCACTGGATTCGCTGCGCCAAATAATTTCGGTGGCTGTCGCTCCGCTGCAACGCCTGGCCATGACTCCCGCGGAACTTCTCGATCGAACCGGCAATTTTTTCGTTACTCAGGCGCGCCTACAAAATGAGAACGCCATGCTCAGGCAGCAACAGTTGGCGCAGGCGGCGCAATTGCAGCGGATGCAGGCGATGCAGGCGGAGAATGTGCATCTTCGAAAC
>JAUYSN010000441.1 GCA_030696235.1 Sulfuricella sp.
TTTTCGAACTCAAATATTTTTTCGGCAGTTCCTGCGCCACGGAAACCGGCGGCGCCTGCTCCTCCACTGCCATCCGTGCGCTGATAAAACAGCTCGTGGCGGCAGAAACCCCGCAAAAACCCCTTTCCGACAGCCAGATCGCAGATATTCTGGCAAAACAGGGCATAGTCGTTGCCCGGCGCACCGTAGCAAAGTACCGCGAGTCCATGCGAATCCCCGCGGTCAGTTTCCGAAAAACCCTTTAACATCTAATATCAACCCGAAGGAGTCTCAAATGAACCTCAATGTTACCGGCCACCACGTTGAAGTGACCCCCGCCATCCGCGATTACGTCACCGACAAGCTCGGCAGGGTTACCCGCCACTTCGACCATGTCATTGACGTCAACGTCATTCTCTCCGTCGAAAAACTGGCCCAGAAGGCCGAAGTAAACGTTCACGTCAGCGGCAAGGACATTTTCGTGAAATCCGAGGATGCCGACATGTACGCCGCCATCGACAGCCTGGTGGACAAGCTCGACCGCCAGATCGTCAAGCACAAGGAAATGAACGGCGGCCCCAACCGCGGCAGCGGCGGCAAGCACCAGCAGGTCGCCGAGTAAGCCAGCGCGCGGCGGAACCCAACAGGTTCCGCCGCATCTAACCATAAAATGAGCCTCATCACCAAAATTCTGCCGCCGGACAACGTCCTCTGCGGCCTCGACGCAGGCAGCAAGGCACAGCTATTCGAAGAAGCCGGCAGGCTGTTCGAAAACACCCTGCAGTTACCGCGCAAGAAGGTAATCGACAGCCTCGCTACGCGCGAAAAACTCGGCTCCACCGGACTCGGCTACGGATTCGCCATCCCGCATGGCCGCATCAAGGGCCTGAGTGTAGCCACTGGCGCCTTCTTCAAGCTGAAATCACCGATTTCCTTCGATGCGCCCGACGGCCAGCCGGTCAGCATGTTGTTCATCCTGCTGGTGCCGGAACAGGCCACCGACCTGCACCTGCAAATCCTCGGCGAACTGGCGCAGATGTTCAGCAATCGCCAGCTGCGCGAGAAATTGCAGGCCAGCGACAACCCCGCAGAAATCCATCAATTACTAACGGTCATGGCGAATCCCCGCCCCGAAAAATGAAACGACGATTCGCCATGACCGTTTCCCTCACCCCTGCCCTCTCCCAGAGGGCGAGGGGGGACGAGGTCTCGCTTCGCGAGTATTGCGTAAAGGCATAGTCATGTCACAGATAAGCGTAAAGCAGCTGTTCGACGAAACCCACGACAAACTGGGAATCGTCTGGGTCGCCGGCACGGAGGGGGGGGCCCGCCAACTCACCGGCGAAATCGTGCAAAAACCCACCCTGGCGCTGATCGGCCACCTTAATTTAGTCCATCCCAACCGGGTACAGGTGCTCGGCTGTGCAGAAATGGACTACCTGCGCAGCCTGGATCAGCCTGCCCTGGCTCAGGCCATCAGCAACCTGTTCTCCACCGAGCTTGCCGCCATCATCGTCGCCAACAACGAGCCGGTGCCGGAGGTGCTGCTCGACGCCGCCAACCGCACCCAGACGCCGCTGTTTACCTCGCCGCAACCCAGCCCCTACCTGATGAACGTGCTCAACCACTACCTCACCCAGGCACTGGCCGAGACCGTCTCCCTGCATGGTGTTTTTCTGGAAGTACAAGGCATGGGCGTGCTGATCACGGGGGAAAGCGGCATCGGCAAAAGCGAGCTGGCGCTGGAACTGGTTACCCGCGGCCACCGCCTGATTGCCGACGATGTGGTGGACTTCTACCTGGTTTCGCCGGAAACCGTGGAGGGACGCTGCCCGGCGCTGCTGCAGGATTTCATGGAAGTACGCGGCCTGGGCGTGCTGAACATCCGCGCGCTGTTTGGCGAGACCTCGGTCAAGCCGAAAAAGAACATCAAACTGATCGTCAACCTGATCAAATTGTCCGCCCTGAAAATTTCGTCCCAGGACCGGCTGCAAATCGAAGAGTTCAGCCAGAACATCCTTGACGTGGAAATTCCCAAGGTACGCATCCCCGTTGCTTCGGGCCGCAACATTGCGGTGATGGTGGAAGTCGCCGTGCGCAACCACATCCTGCGCAAGCGCGGGATCAACAGCACGCGTGAATTCGTCGAGCGGCATGAGCAAATGATGAAACGGGGGATGAGCGATGGGTAATGAGTGATGAGTAAGCGCGGAGGATGCCTCCCCATTGCTCGTCACCCATCACTCATTACCGACAATCATGCAGCTCATCCTGATCAGCGGCCTCTCCGGCTCCGGCAAAAGCATCGCGCTCACCGTACTGGAAGACAGCGGCTTCTACTGCGTGGACAACCTGCCGGCTCAACTGCTGCCCAACATCGCCGGCTTCCTTGACCAGGCCGGCCACACGCGCATCGCCATCAGCGTGGACGCGCGCAGCGGCGGCCAGTTCTTCCAGCTGCCCGATTTCATCTAATATCTCAATGCGCTGGGACTGGATCTGCGCCTGCTGTTTCTGGAAGCGAAAACCGACACCCTGGTCAAGCGTTTCAGCGAAACGCGGCGGCGCCACCCGCTGAGCAACGACCAGCGCACCCTGCAGGAATGCATCCAGATCGAGCGCGACCTGCTCGAACCGATCAGCGCCCTCGGCCACCGCATCGACACCAGCGACCTCAACGCCAACTCCCTGCGTGCCTGGATCAAGGATTTCGTGGATTTCGACCGTTCACGGCTGACCCTGCTGTTCCAGTCCTTCGGATTCAAGCACGGCATCCCGCTCGATGCCGACTTCGTCTTCGATGTGCGTTGCCTGCCCAACCCCCATTACGACCCTTTGCTGCGCCCTCTCACCGGCAAGGACGCCGCAGTTGCCGCCTTCCTGGAGGGCGATGCCAGCGTGCAGAAAATGCTGGGCGACATCCGCCGCTTCATGGAAGACTGGCTGCCCTGCTTCATCCGCGACAACCGCAACTATCTGACCATTGCCCTGGGCTGCACGGGTGGACAGCACCGCTCGGTGTATTTCGCCGAAAAACTGACGGAACATTTCCGCACCGGCGGGCAGCAGACGATGGTGCGCCACCGCGAGTTAACATGATCGCCGCAAAGCGGCACATCGTCCCCCTCGCCCGCTTGCGGGAGAGGGCTAGGGGTGAGGGAAAATGATCTTCCGGCTGATAAAAACCGGCGACTGGCTGGTGCTGCTTGCCGGCATGATCATCACGACCTGGCTGTTTGTCACCCTGTGGCAAGGCCATGCCGCCGACAAGGCGGTGGTGCGTAGCGGCGGCAAAATAGTCGCCGAACTCAGCCTGGGGGAAAACCGCAGCTACCTCGCGCACGGCCCGCTCGGCACCAGCCGCATCGAAATCCACAACCGCCGCGCCCGCGTCGCCGAAGACCCCAGCCCCCGCCAGTATTGCGTCAAGCAGGGCTGGCTGAGCCAAGCCGGGGAAGCGGCCCTGTGCCTGCCCAATCAGGTCAGCCTGGAACTGACGGGCGCGAAAAAATTATATGATTCACTCAGCTATTAACCACAGAGGTTTTTATACCGCATGGTGTATTCAATAATACCGTTCAAAAAACCTTTCCCCGCAAAGGACGCGAAGGAACGCGAGGTAAATCATGGGTTTGTTTTCCATTGCGTACCTTTGCGTCCTTTGCGGTAAAAATGTCGGTAAAAATGCAGGTATCCATCCAGACCACCCCCGAAGACCACCGCATCGCGCGGCTGGCGGCGTTCGCCATCGGCCTTTCGGTGATGGAAGCCGTGATCCCCTCGCCGCTGCCCGGCATCAAGCCGGGGCTGGCGAACATCGTCACCCTGCTGGTGCTGGAACGCTTCGGCCTGCGCGCCGCCGTGTGGGTATCGCTGCTGCGGGTGGTGGCGGGCAGCCTGATCCTCGGCACCTTTCTTTCCCCTTCGTTCGTCCTGAGTTTTTCCGGTGCGGCAGCCAGCCTCGCGGCGCTGGCGCTGGCGCGGCATCTGCCGAGAAGCTGGTTCGGCGCGGTATCCTTGAGCATCATCGCCGCCTTCGTCCATATCGCCGGGCAAATGGCCGTGGTTTACCTGTGGCTGATCCCGCATGCCGGCATTCTCTATCTCGCCCCGATTTTCGCCGTCGCCGCTCTGCTGTTCGGCACCGTCAATGGGCTGATCAGCGCCAGGCTGCTGGCCGAGGACGAAGGCGCCCGCTCTGCCTGGACGCCACGGCAACAGCCATATTGAGCGCACCGCGCTCCTGGCCTACAATCAGAACAATGAAAACCCAAAACAAGACCATCACCCTGGCGCTGACCGGCGCATCCGGCATGCCCTACGCCCTGCGCCTGCTGCAATGCCTGCTGGAAAGCGGCAGCCGGGTCTATCTCCTGTATTCGCAGGCAGCGCAGATCGTGACAAAACAGGAAATGGACCTGACCCTGCCCGCACGCCCGCAGGAAGCGCAACAAATGCTGTGCGAACGCTACGGCGTATCGTCTGACCGACTCAAGGTATTCGGCCGCGACGAATGGTTCGCCCCGGTGGCCTCCGGAACCAACCCGGCCGATGCCATGGTGGTTTGCCCCTGCACCATGGGCACGCTCGGCTCGATCGCGGCGGGCCTGTCCGACAACCTGATCGAGCGCGCCGCCGACGTGATGCTGAAGGAAAACCGCAAGCTCATCATCGTCCCGCGCGAAACGCCCTTCTCCGCCATCCATCTGGAGAACATGCTGAAACTGGCCCGCGCCGGCGCCGTCATCCTCCCCGCGAATCCCGGCTTCTACCACCACCCCCAGAGCGTGGACGAAGTGGTGGACTTCATCGTGGCGCGCATCCTCGATCATCTCGGCGTCGAACACCGGTTGATGGCGCGCTGGGGTGAAACACCAAGCAACCACGAATGCCAAAAGTAGGCGCCTCCGGACGACACGAATGTTCTCGAATGCTCACGAATATTCATCGCACCCATCTGGCACCCTCAGTTATTTTTTCATTCGTGTTTATTTGTGTTCATTCGTGTAATTCGTGGTTAAAGGTTTTTTGAAAAATATGGCCAAATTCTATCCCGCCCTCGACGACAACCTCAAAGCCTTCATCGCACGGCAGCACATCTTCTTCGTCGCCACCGCACCCGATGACGGACGCATCAACCTCTCGCCCAAGGGGCTGGACGGCTTGCGCGTGCTGGACGACAAGCACGTGGCCTATCTCGACCTCACCGGCAGCGGCAACGAAACCGCCGCCCACCTGCTGGCGGACGGGCGCATGACCCTGATGTTCTGCGCCTTCGAGGGCGACCACCTGATCCTGCGCCTGTATGGCCGGGGGCGCGCCATCAAGCCGGGCGATTCCGAATGGGCAACGCTCGCACCGCTATTCCCCAACCTGCCCGGCACGCGCCAGATCATCCTGCTCGACATCGAATCGCTGCAAACTTCCTGCGGCGCCGGCGTGCCCCTCTACACCTATACTGGAGAACGAGAGGCGCTGCTGCGCTGGCTGGAAAAGAAAGGCGAACAGGGTGTGCGCGACTACCAGCACGAAAAGAACCGGATCAGCATCGACGGCCTGCCGACAGGCCTTTAAACCTATAAACGGCAATTTACCGCCAAGGACGCAAAGGAACGCAAGGTAAAACAAAGGGATCGATAGTTTCTTCTTTCCACCTGCTGAGTGAGCCACCCGTAATTCGTAACAGATTGCCTTACCTCGCGTCCTTTGCGCCCTTTGCGGTTCAATAGATTTTTTTAGGTTTAAGAGGAGGAAATACAATGAAACACATCGGACTGATCGTTTTACTGCTAGCCACGGCGCTGCTCACAGCCTGCGAACAAAAGCCCTACCAGCCGCCAGTGCCGCACACCGAACCCGACAAATCCGCCACCAAGCTGTTCGAGCCGCAGCGCGAAGCGCTGGACAAGGCCAAGGGCGTGGAGAAGACGGTCGAACAGGCGAGCCAGGAGCGGGAGGAAGCCGCCGGAAAAGCCCCCGGCTACTAAGCGCCAGATTTCCTTGGCCTGGAAGGGCAATGATCCTAAAAAAGCTATTGAACCGCCAAGGACGCAAAGGACGCGAGGTAAGACAATATGTTACTGATTACTGGTAGCTCACCCAGCAGGTGGAAAGAAGAAACCATCTATCCATTTGTTTTTCCCTTGCGTTCCTTTGCGGCCTTAGCGGTGAATTGCCGTTTCTAGATGATTCGACTAACCAAATCATTAAACGCCTGGGGAACCGCTGATTTTGAAGGCATTCTCAAAACGGAAATCGAGCAACTGGATGCTGAACAGCTACCCTTGCAGCAGGGATTATCAACCAGCAGCTATGCCTTGGATGACAAACTCAATGTGCGGATTATCAGCGTTTCCGAGGAAGCCAATTTAATACGTGCAAAAGTCGGCATTTTTTATTCAGGAATTATTGCCGGCTGCAGTTGTGCGGACGACCCCACGCCTGTCGAGGAACAGAATGAGTACTG
>JAUYSN010000443.1 GCA_030696235.1 Sulfuricella sp.
CACGTGATTACGGTGAACGACTACCTGGCCAAGCGCGATGCCGAGTGGATGGGCCGCATCCACAATTTCCTCGGGCTCACCGTCGGCGTCAACCTGTCGCAGATGGACCACGAGGAGAAGCAGGCTGCCTACGCTGCCGACATCACCTACGGCACCAACAACGAATTCGGTTTCGACTACCTGCGCGACAATATGGTGTACCAGCCCGCGGAGCGGGTGCAGCGCAGCCTGAATTACGCGATCGTCGACGAGGTGGATTCGATCCTGATCGACGAGGCGCGCACCCCGCTGATCATCTCCGGCCAGGCCGAGGATAACGTCGATCTGTATTACCGCATCAACGATCTGGCGCCGAAACTGGTCAAGCAGGAACAGGAAGACGGGCCAGGCGATTACAGTGTCGATGAAAAGTCGCACCAGGTGTTGCTCAGCGAAGAGGGGCACGAGCACGCCGAGCAGATGCTGACGCAGGCCGGCCTGCTGCTGCCCGGCACCAGCCTGTACGATGCCGCCAACATCAGCCTGGTCCATCACCTCTACGCGGCGCTGCGCGCCCACGCCCTGTACCACCTCGACCAGCACTACGTGGTGCAGGATGGTGAAGTGGTCATCGTCGACGAATTTACCGGCCGCCTGATGTCCGGGCGACGCTGGTCGGATGGCCTGCATCAGGCGGTGGAGGCGAAGGAAGGCGTGGCGATCCAGAAGGAAAACCAGACTCTGGCGTCGATTACCTTCCAGAATTACTTCCGCATGTATTTGAAGCTGTCCGGCATGACCGGCACGGCCGAAACCGAAGCTTACGAATTCCAGCAGATATACGGGCTGGAAACCGTGGTGATCCCGCCCCACCGGCCCATGATCCGCGAGGATCGCATGGATCAGGTTTTTCGCACCGCAAAAGAAAAATACCAGGCGGTGATCAACGACATCAAGGAGTGCCAGAGCCGGGGCCAGCCGGTGCTGGTTGGCACGACCTCGATCGAAACTTCGGAATACATTTCCAATCTGCTGGAGCAGGAAAAGCTTGCGCATCAGGTGCTCAACGCCAAGCAGCACGCGCGCGAGGCCGAGATCGTGGCGCAGGCGGGTCGGCCGCAAGCGATTACCATCGCCACCAACATGGCAGGCCGCGGCACCGACATCGTGCTGGGCGGTAGCATTGAAGGCGCTTTCGAAAAGATTCGCTTCGACGAGAGTCTGAGCGAAGAGGAAAAGATCAAGCGCCACGACGCGGTCAAGGGCGAATGGCAACCCGTGCATGACCAGGTACTGGTGGCGGGCGGCCTGCACATCATCGGCACCGAGCGCCACGAGTCGCGCCGGGTGGACAACCAGTTGCGGGGCCGTGCCGGGCGACAGGGCGATGATGGTTCAAGCCGTTTCTACCTGTCGCTGGAAGATCCTCTGCTGCGCATCTTCGCCTCCGACCGCGTCGCAGCCATCATGGACCGGCTGAAGATGCCGGAGGGCGAGGCGATCGAGCACCCCTGGGTGACCCGCGCCATTGAGAATGCCCAGCGCAAGGTGGAGGCGCGCAACTTCGACATCCGCAAGCAACTGCTGGAGTACGACGATGTTGCCAACGACCAGCGCAAGGTGATCTACGCCCAGCGCAACGAGTTGCTGGAGGCCGACGATATTTCCGAAACCATCCAGGCGATGCGCGAGGATGTGGTCAACGACCACATCAGCCAGTACATCATGCCGGAAAGCATGGAAGAGCAGTGGGACGTGGCGGGGCTGGAGAAGTCGCTGCACGCCGAATGGCAGCTGGTCTTGCCGCTACGCGAGTGGCTGGATAAGGAATCCAGCCTGGACGAACACGGCTTGCGCAAACGCATCATCGATGCAGCCAACACACAGTACCAGCACAAGTTGGAATCGGTCGGCCTCGAAACCATGCACCACTTCGAACGCGCAGTCATGCTGCAGAGCCTGGACACTCACTGGCGCGAGCACCTGGCGGCGCTGGATCATTTGCGCCAAGGCATCCATCTGCGCGGTTACGCCCAGAAAAATCCGAAGCAGGAATACAAGCGCGAAGCGTTCGAGCTGTTCTCCGACATGCTCGACCGCATCAAGCGCGAAGTCACCCAGATCGTGCTGACCGTGCAGATCCGCAGCGAAGAGGACGTGGAAGCGGTGGAAGCCCAGCCGCAACCGTCCAATGTTCAATACCACCACGCCGATTACGACGAGGCGCTGGGCGGGTCTGACGAGGGTGCGGAGGGTGAGGAGCATCACCCCTTCGTCCGCGCCGGCGACAAGGTCGGTCGCAACGATCCCTGTCCGTGCGGTTCGGGCAGGAAGTACAAGCAGTGCCATGGCAAGCTCAGCTGATCATTGAGGTTGTGGCAAGACAGAAAGGCCGGCTAGATGCCGGCCTTTCTGTTTCTTCTGCGGGCGTCGGCTGTTAAAATGTCGCAATCGCAATGACCTTTCTGGAAGCGCCATGCCCGTCAATCTCACTCCGCCCAACCCCGATCAACTGCTGCCCGTCAAAGGCATCACCCTCGGCATCGCCGAAGCCGGTATCAAGAAGGCCAATCGCAAGGATTTGCTGGTGATGCGACTGGGCGAGCAGGCCCGGGTGGCGGGGGTGTTCACGCAGAACCGCTTCTGCGCCGCGCCGGTGACGTTGTGCAAGGCGCACCTTGCTGCGGGTAAAGGCATCCGCGCGCTGGTGGTGAACACCGGCAACGCCAACGCCGGCACTGGTGATGAGGGTTTGAATCGCGCCCGGCGGACATGCGCCGAAGTGGCGAAGCTGCTGGGTTGCGCGGAGGAACAGGTGCTGCCTTTTTCCACCGGCGTGATCCTGGAGCCGCTGCCGGTAGAGAAGATTGTCGCCGGCCTGCCGGCGGCGATTGCCGACCTTAAGGAAAGCAACTGGTTCGACGCTGCGCAGGCGATCATGACCACCGACATCGTGTCCAAGGCGGTGTCGAAGCAGATCAGGCTGGGCGACGCGACGGTTACCATTACCGGCATCGCCAAGGGCTCCGGCATGATCCATCCCAACATGGCGACCATGCTCGGCTATGTCGCCACCGACGCGGCACTCAGCCAGCCCCTGCTGGAGGCACTGGTGCGCCATGCCGCAAATCGTTCCTTCAACTGCATCACGGTGGATGGCGATACTTCCACCAATGATTCCTTCATGCTGATCGCGACCGGCGAGTCTGGCGTGGCGGAAATCACCGATGCGGCAAGTACTCACTACGCCGTACTGCGCGATGCAGTCACCGAGGTGTCGCAAACGCTGGCCCAGGCCATAGTCCGGGATGGCGAGGGTGCGACCAAGTTCATCACCATCGCCGTCGAGGGTGGGGTCTCGGAAGCGGAATGCCGCCAGGTGGCATATGCCATCGCACACTCACCCCTGGTCAAGACCGCTTTCTTCGCCTCCGATCCCAATCTCGGACGGATACTCGCCGCCATCGGCTATGCCGGCATTGCCGATCTGGATGTGGACAGGCTCAAGCTCTATCTGGGCGATGTGCTGGTAGCGGAAAATGGCGGCCGCGCGGCGAGCTATCAGGAGCAGGACGGCCAGCGGGTGATGAAGGAGCCCGAAATCACCGTGCGGGTTCAGCTCGGTCGGGGTTCGGCCGCAGCCACGGTATGGACCTGCGACTTCTCGTATGATTACGTCAAGATCAATGCCGAGTACCGGAGTTGAATAACCAGAACATTCTGGAGGTCGCCGCCGCCGTCGTGCAGCGGCCCGATGGCGAGTTTCTATTGGCAGAGCGTCCGGCGGGCAAACCTTATGCCGGATGGTGGGAATTTCCCGGCGGCAAGATCGAAGCGGGCGAGTCGCCCTACCATGCTCTGGTTCGCGAACTGCACGAGGAACTGGGGATCGAGGCGGACGTGGCCCATCCCTGGCTGACCCGCGTTTATTCCTACCCCCATGCCACGGTGCGGCTGCATTTCTTTCGCGTGGTGAGCTGGCGCGGCGAGCCTCACGGCAAGGAAAATCAGCGTCTTTCCTGGCAATATCCCGATGCGCTGGCCGTAACGCCGCTATTGCCGGCCAATGGACCGGTTCTGTGCTCGCTCGGTTTGCCCCCGGTGTGCGCGATTACAAATGCCGCCGAACTCGGCGTGGAGCCGTTTCTGGAGCGGTTGCAGGCTGCGCTTCAGCAGGGAGTCAAACTGATCCAGGTGCGAGAGAAGGCCATGGATGCGGCAACCTTACGCGCTTTCGCCGCCGAGGTGGTGCGGCGGGCGCATGCTCACGGCGCACGCGTGGTGATTAACGGCGATGCGGCACTGGCTCGGGAGGTCGGGGCGGATGGGGTGCAACTGAATTCGGCACAGCTGATGGCGTTGACGGCCCGGCCGGAGGTGGAGTTGGTGAGCGCTTCCTGTCATGACAGGCGCGAAC
>JAUYSN010000444.1 GCA_030696235.1 Sulfuricella sp.
ATCTGGGCCGCTGTTACGGCACGTGCCGCCAGTTCCGGGTGAACGTCGTCGGTCACATCGGTCGCCGATCCGCCCGTGCTCAGGTTGGCATTGTTCCGCAGCATCACGCGCGCGCCCTTGGTGGGTACTGAATCCGCGGCATGGCCCTGTTTGGCGAGCGTCGCCAGGGCAATGTCGTCGAAGTGGATTTTGGTGAGTGAGGTGGCATGCCCCTCGCCGCGCAGAGGGTCGCTGTTGACCTGCTCGACGAGTTCGCGGACGGTATGAACGCCGTCGCCGATCACCTGTGGAGGGTCGCGGCGTGCCGCTGCGACGAGATGATTTCCCACCACCAGCAGGCGGAAGTCATAGCCGGGAATATAGCGTTCAACCATGATCTCGGAGCTGACTTCGGCGGAGGCGGCATAGGCCGCCAGCACGCGTTCATAGGTCTCGATATTGACGGCAACGCCCTTGCCCTGATTGCCATCCTGGGGTTTTATCACCACCGGGCCGCCGATTTCACAGGCTGCCACCCAGGCATCCTCGGCATCCGACACGGGCCGCCCGTGGGGTATCGGAACCCCGGCTGCATCGAGCAATATTTTGGTCAGTTCCTTGTCCTGGGCGATGGCCTCGGAAATGGCGCTGGTACGGTCTGTCTCGGCGGCCTGGATGCGGCGCTGCCGGCTACCCCAGCCGAACTGCACCATGCTGCCCGACGTCATGCGCCGATAAGGGATCCCGCGCGTCACTGCGGCCTGAACGATGGCCCCGGTGCTGGGCCCGAGGCGCTCGTCCTCATCCAGCTCGCGCAGGCGTGCCAGTGCGTCGGCGAGGTCGAAGGGCGTGTCGTTCACTGCTGCGTGGCAAAGCGTTTGCGCGAGCTCGAACGCGAGCCGGCCTACCTGCTCCTCGCTATATTCGACCACGACCTGGAATACCCCTGGCTCGGTCGTTGCCGCAGTGCGGCTGAAAGTCACCGGACATCCGGCCTGCACCTGCAGCCCAAGGGCGGCGAACTCCAGGGCATGCGCCATGGAAATGGATTCTTCGTGACCCGCAGGCTTCAAGGAACCGATTTCCGGGAACCGTGCACGCAGCCTGGCTTCGAAGTCGGGCATATCCCCGATCAGGCATTCATTGCAGGTCACAATGGCTTCAATCGCAGTGCGTCTGCTCCACAGGTTGGGGCCGCGCAACGCCCGGATGCGTGATACTTCCATTTTGTTTCCCCATTTACCCGGCCAGTTTTGCTGCGGCAGGATGTTTACTCGTAAAAAACATTTGAACCGCAAAGGACGCAAGGGACGCGAAGGAATTCAATGACTTGAACAACTTAATCTACTTACCCGATGGGGATGCAAAAAAACTCGTTGTTTTACCTTGCGAACCTTGGCGTCCTTTGCGGTGAAATGCCGTTTTTAGATTTATTAATCGGCCCTAAAGGTTTCTATCCCGGCGCGGATCAGTTCCGGAGGCAGGCCGAGTGCCCATGCCGCCCCGGCCGCCGCCAGAACATTCTCGATCTGCAGCCCGGCAACTCCGGCATCGGCCAGCATGATGCCGGACACTTCGACCAGCCGCACTTCTTGATTACCCGTGGCGAGTGCCACGAAGCCGTCGCGCACCAGCACCGCTCGTTTCCCCTGTGCCAGGTGGTCAGCGATAGCCGTAACATCGGGATTGGCGCCGAAGAAGATGACTTCGCCGTCACATAGCGGCGCCATTTCCGCCACCATCGGGTCGTTGCCGTTGAGCACCGCCACCCCGTCCGGGAGTACCACGTCGACTTGGGTGCGCAGCACGTTGAACACCTGATCGGGTGTCTCGATGTAATATTTTCCGAAGTGCCGGGCCGGGTCGATATCGGTGACGATGCCGA
>JAUYSN010000446.1 GCA_030696235.1 Sulfuricella sp.
GTTTCCTTGTAGGGCTTGAGGCGGGTGTCTGGGGTATAGGTCTTGCCCAGAACGGAGTAGGGCCGGTTGGCGAACTTGTGCAGCGGCTCGACTTTCGGTTCGGCATCGGGAATGGCGTCGATATTGGCGGGCGGGTTGTCGCCCGGACCATCGTCGAGGTAATAACCGCCACCTTTTTTTGTCACTACAGCAGGTTTTTCCGGCTTGGAGACAACTGGTGCATCCTGCCGTGGCGCGATGCTGCCGCAGCCGACCAGAAGGGCGGTGAGTGGAACGAACAAGAACCAACGGGACGATTTCATTTATGACTGCACCAGTTTCCGGTGGGTTTGAATACTCATCAACATACCAAATCCAACCAGCAGTGTCACCATGGAAGTCCCGCCGTAGCTGATCAGCGGCAGCGGCACGCCGACCACGGGCAGGATGCCGCTCACCATGCCCATGTTGACGAAGGCATAGGTGAAGAAGGTCAGCGTGATGCTGCCCGCCAGAAGGCGGCTGAACAGGGTCGGTGCCTTGGCGGCGATCACCAGGCCACGGCCGATCACCAGGACGTACAACGCCAGCAGGATAAGATTGCCGGCCAGGCCGAATTCCTCGGCATAGACGGCGAAAATGAAGTCCGTGGTGCGCTCCGGCAGAAAATCGAGATGTGTCTGCGTCCCGTTGAACCAGCCCTTGCCGAAAACTCCGCCCGAGCCTAATGCAATGCTGGACTGGATGATGTGATAACCCGAGCCGAGAGGGTCCTGGGAAGGGTCTATCAGGGTCAGGATGCGCTGACGCTGGTAATCGTGCAGCAGCGACCACAGAATCGGCGCACTCGCCGCGCCGATTCCAACCAGTCCGAGGATGATGCGCCAGCTCAGGCCGGCCAGAAACAACACATAGAAGCCGGCGGCAGAAATCAACAAGGAGGTGCCGAGATCCGGCTGTTTCAATATCAGCCCCACCGGAGCCAACAGCATCAGGACGGCGACGCCGAAATCCTTGAGGTTGAGCGTCTTTTCGCGCCGGTCCAGGTACCAGGCAAGCATCAGCGGCACGGCCAGCTTCATCATCTCCGAGGGCTGGATGCGGGTGACGCCGACATGCAGCCAGCGCCGTGCGCCGTGGCTAATATCACCAAAAAGCGCGACGCCAATCAGCAGCAATAGCCCAAAGATGTAAACCGGCAAGGCAAGTCGGGCCAGATGCTGTGGCGGCACCTTGGCAACAATCCACATCAAAAGCAGCGCCACGGACATGTTGACCATCTGGCCGGAAATCCTGGCGAGATCCTGGCCGGAGGCACTGAACAGCACACCCAGGCTGATCAGCATCAGCATCAGAATAAAGCTCAGCAGCAAGCTGTCGACATTCTCGGTCAACCGCAGCCATAACCGCCGCAAGTCGATTTTAATCATGCTCCTCCTCTTCCTCAGCGGCGGGCGGCACTGGCGGTGGCGGCAATTTGCCCAGCAGGAAATAGTCCAGCACCATGCGGGCAATAGGCCCCGCGGTCGAGCCGCCGTGGCCGCCGTTTTCCACCAGGATGGCGAAGGCAATCTTGGGATCTTCGGCTGGCGCATAGGCGATGAACAAGGCATGGTCGCGGTGGCGCTCGGCAACCCGGCTTTCCACGTATTTCTCGTTCTGCTTGATGGCGATCACCTGGGCCGTGCCGGTCTTGCCGGCGGTAAGGTAGGGCGCGCCCACGCCGACACGCGTTGCCGTACCCCCGGGCTGGGTGACGGCTATCATGGCTTTTTTCACCAGATCCAGGTTCTCCGGCTTCAAGGCCAGGGTGGCGATGGGCCTGGCAGCCGGTACTGCCTGCGCCTGGTTGGTGGCGGCATCGAGAATCGAGCGCACCAGATGCGGACGGATAACGGTGCCGTTATTCGCCAAGACCGCCGTGGCGAAGGCCAGTTGCAGGGGGGTAGCCAGGTTATAGCCCTGGCCGATGCTGGCGCTCACGGTGTCGCCGGTGTACCACTTTTGCTTGTAGCGCTTCATTTTCCACTCGCGCGAGGGTAGCAGGCCGGTGGTTTCCCCCTCGATGTCGATGCCGGTTTTCCTGCCGAAGCCGAACTGGCCGATGAAGTTGGTGATGTTGTCGATGCCC
>JAUYSN010000452.1 GCA_030696235.1 Sulfuricella sp.
CATTTCCACCCCGACCGGCTCCACGGCTTATGCGCTGTCATCCGGCGGGCCGATCCTGCACCCCACGCTGGAGGCGGTGGTGCTCGTGCCAATCTGCCCGCATACCCTGAGCAACCGGCCGATCGCGGTGAACAGCGAAAGTACCATCGAACTCCTGCTGCTTCATGCCGACGACGCGCGCGTGCATTTCGACGGCCAGCGCCATTTCGATTTGCAGGAAAACGACTGGGTGATCGTACGCCGTTCCAAGCAGATGGTGCGTCTGCTCCACCCCTTCGGCCACAGCTACTACGACATGCTGCGCCAGAAGCTGCACTGGGGGGAAAAACTGTGAGGAGTGATGAGAGAGGGGTAATGGGAAGTTGTTTTTTCCTCATCACCCATCACCCATTACCCATGCCACGATCATCATGCTCCTGACCCTCAACATCCGTGATTTCGTCATCGTAGACCGCCTCGAGCTGGAATTTCAGCCCGGCTTCACCGTGCTTACCGGCGAGACCGGGGCAGGCAAATCCATATTGATCGACGCCCTGTCGCTGGCATTGGGCGAACGTGCCGATGCCGGCGTGGTGCGCGCCAATACTGCGCGCGCCGAGATCGAGGCCGAGTTCGATACCCGCGCCCTTCCCCGGCTTCAATCCTGGCTGGACGAGCACGAGCTCGGCGGCGATCCCGGCGTGTGCCTGATGCGCCGCGTGGTGGATGCCGGCGGCCGCTCGCGCGCTTTCATCAACGGCCGTTCCGCCACGTTGCAGCAGTTGCGCGAGACCGGCGAATTCCTGGTGGACATTCACGGCCAGCACGCCCATCAATCCCTGCTCAAGGCGGCTGCCCAGCGCGAGCTGCTCGACGCCTACGCCGGCCTGGGGCGTCAGGCCAAGGAAACAGCGACAGCCTGGAAGGAATGGCAAGCGTTGAAGAGGGCGCGGTTGGAGCGGGAAAAGAATGCCGCCGCCTACGCCGAGGAGTTGGAACGCCTGGAATGGCAGGTGAAAGAGCTTGCGACACTGAATTTTTCCGGCCCGGAATGGGAAGAATTGCAGGCCGAACACGCCCGGCTGACCCACGCCGCCAGCCTGATGGAGGGTGCGCAGTATGGCCTGGAGGTTTTGTCGGAGAATGACATGGCTTGCCTGGCGCAGGTCAATGGCGTGATTGCGCGCCTCAACAACCTGGTCGAGTACGACCCCGGATTGAAGGAAGTTCTGGATTTACTGGAGCCGGCTGAAGTGCAACTGCGCGAAGCCGCCTACAGCCTGCGCCATTATCTGCAGCGCCTGGACCTCGACCCGGAACGGCTTGCCCAGTGCGAGCAACGGCTGGGGGAGGTTCACGATGCCGCGCGCAAATACCGTGTCGGCCCGGATCAACTGCCTGAGCTGCTGGCCGAGAAGAGCGGGCGCCTGGACGAGCTGCGCGGCTTCGACAGCGGCGGCGACGAGGCTCAGCGCGAACAGACGGCCCAGGCGCAATATCTCGATCTGGCCGGCAAGCTGAGCGCAGCCAGGAAAGAGGCGGCGCGGGAGCTGGGCGGGAAGGTCAGCGCCGCGATGCAGTCCCTCGCCATGGCGGGCGGGCGCTTCGAAATTGCGCTGACCGAATTTGAAGGAAATGCCCATGGCCTCGAGGAGATCGAGTTCCTGGTCAGCGCCCACAGCGGCCTGCCGCCCAAGCCGCTGGCCAAGGTCGCTTCCGGCGGCGAACTGTCGCGCATCAGCCTGGCCATCCAGGTCATCACCAGCAAGGTGTCGCTGGTGCCCACCCTGATCTTCGACGAAGTGGACGTCGGCATCGGCGGCGGCGTGGCCGAGATCGTCGGTCAGTTACTCAAACAGCTCGGCGCCGAGCGCCAGGTATTGTGCGTCACCCACCTGCCCCAGGTGGCGGCGCAGGGCGATCATCACTGGCAAGTCAGCAAGGTCGCCCGCGACGGCGGCGTGGTCAGCCGCATCCAGGTGCTGGAACCGGCAGCGCGCATCGACGAGGTTGCGCGTATGCTGGGCGGGGTCGAAGTGACCGAAACTACCCGCAAACACGCGGCGGAGATGTTAGGGGTTTGGCCTTGAAAAATCAGTTATCCACAGATGACCAAAAGTAGGCGACACAGATTTACACAGATGTCTCTATGGGTTGCATTTGTTTCCTGGGTCACCCGGATGGATGAGCCAGGCACAACCAACAACAACTTGATTTTAACGGGGTTTTATCTGTGCAAATCTGCGCCATCTGCGGATTAGAGGTTAATCTCACTGCGGGTTGGGCTGCGCCGCGGCCGAATTGTGCGCAAACTGCCGCTAAATCTGTCCCTTGGCGGCGACCTTGGCGTTGAATTTCGCCGCGTCGATCACGAAGCGCTCGTGCGTGCCCTCGGTGATCTTGTCGATGCCGTCGTCGGCCTCGACGTGGAAAGTGAGTTTACGCCCCTCGATGTTCTCCAGCCGGACTTTGACCGTTACCGTCAGCCCCGGCGGGTGGCGGCGAGGTGGGAAAGGTTAACGTGGGTGCCGACGGTCTGCTCTCTGGGCCAGTCCAGATGAGGGTTGACGGCCTGGATGCAGGCCCATTCGCACAGCCCGACCATGAAACCGGTGGCGAACACTTCCGGCATCTGCTGGAATTCCGGCGCCTCGGGAAAAAGCTGTGGCACGGTCTTGGTTTCCGGTACCCGGAATTTGAATTCGTAAGACAAACCTTCCTGTAGCGTGGCCTTCATGATTGCTCTCTGACAGTAAGCTGTAAAAAATCTTTCACCGCAAAGGACGCAAAGGAACGCGAAGGAAAAGCTATCAGGCTGACAAGCCGGAGGTTGCTGTCCTTCCTTTGCGAACCTTGGCGTCCTTTGCGGTTACGCTTTTATTAATCAAAATCAGGTCTTGTTCGGGCAGTTCTGCTTGGTGCAGTCGGCGAACAGGTACAGCGAGTGCTCGCGGACAATGAAGCCGCGCTCCTTGGCGACCCTGTCCTGGCGTTTCTCGATGTCCGGGTCGTAAAACTCTTCCACCTTGCCGCACTGCAGGCAGACCAGGTGGTCGTGATGCTTGCCCTGGTTGAGTTCGAACACCGCCTTGTCACCCTCGAAGTGGTGGCGGATCAGCAGCCCCGCCTGCTCGAACTGGGTCAGCACCCGGTATACCGTGGCCAGACCCACGTCCTCGTTGTCCGCCAGCAGGATTTTGTACACGTCCTCGGCGGTGAGGTGGCGCACGTCGCTGGTCTCGAACAGGTTGAGAATTTTTAGGCGGGGGGTAGTAGCCTTGAGCCCGGCATTTTTCAGGTCTTGCGAGTCGCCCATGAGTCGATCCTAATGATTTAATCGTGGAAGTTCGGGGTTAAAAGCTTTTTCCGGGTTTAATCATATAATGTTTACCCTTCGCTTTCCAGCGCTACCGGGGATGTTATAATGCTGCCACTTTATTGTTTTTTGCCGGGATTTTTATGAAATCCGTTCTGCGGGCACTTGCTGCCGTCTCCATTCTGCTTCTTGCCGCCTGTTCCGTGACCGACAAGGTTGGCGAAAAGCTTACGCCTTACAAAATCGACATCCAGCAGGGTAATGTCGTCACCCAGGAGATGGTGGCGAAACTCAAGCCCGGCATGACCAAGGCCCAGGTGCGCTTTATCATGGGCACTCCGCTCATCACGGACGCATTCCACGCCAATCGATGGGATTATGTCTACCGCTACCAGAAAGCCGGCAAGCTGATTGAAGAACGGAAGCTGGCGCTGTTCTTCGATCAGGAATTGCTGCAACGCGTCGAAGGAGACGTGGTGGCTGCAAGCCCGGCAACGGGAGAGAAGAAGGCGCCGGAGCAACCGGCGCAGAACACGGCGCCGGCGAAGGAAGAAAAAGGCTTTTTCGGCAGCGTGATCGAAAAAATAGGATTCTGAACATGGGTACATTGAATATTGCGATTGCGGGCAGCTCGGGGCGGATGGGCCGCGCCTTGCTCGAGGCGGTGGCGCAGGCGCCGGACATGCGGCTCGCAGCCGCCCTGGAGCGGAAGGGCAGCCCGTTCGTCGGCAAGGATGCGGGCGAACTTTTCGGCGCGCCATGCGGTGTTTCCATCAGCGAAGATACGGCGATAGCGCTCGCGGATTGCAATGCGCTGATCGATTTCACCCGCCCCGAGGCGACGCTGGATCATCTGCAAGCCTGCCGCGAACTTGGCATCAATATTGTCATCGGTACCACCGGTTTTTCCGCCGCGCAGAAAGGGCTGATTGCTGACGCCGGCCGTGATATCGGCGTGGTGTTCGCTCCCAACATGAGCGTCGGCGTAAACCTCAGCCTCAAGCTGCTCGACATGGCGGCGCGTGTCCTGAATGAGGGCTACGATATCGAGATCGTCGAGGCGCACCATCGCCACAAGGTCGACGCGCCTTCCGGCACTGCGCTGTGCATGGGTGAGGTGGTGGCCAATGCGCTGGGCAGGAATCTGGCGGAATGTGCGGTGTATGGCCGCGAAGGTGTAACCGGCGAGCGCTCCCCCTCGACGATCGGCTTCGCCACGGTGCGCGGCGGCGATATCGTCGGTGATCACACCGTGCTGTTTGCCGGCACGGGCGAACGTATCGAGATCACCCACAAGGCCAGCAGTCGAGCCACCTTTGCGCTGGGTGCGCTGCGCGCCGCGCGCTTCCTCGCGCAGCGCGGCAAGGGGCTGTTTGACATGCAGGACGTGCTTGGTCTACATTGATCGCAGCGGCGTAATCCGGTATAATCCCAACAGTTTGAAGAGCGGGGGAGGGCGTGAGCCTACCCCGCTTTGCATATCCGCTTTAATCTCAAGGAGCCCCCGTGCCGCACCACCAGACCGCCATTCTCGCGCTTGCTGATGGGACAGTATTTCGCGGCATTTCCATCGGCGCTGCCGGCCACACCATCGGCGAGGTAGTGTTCAATACCGCGATGACCGGGTATCAGGAAATTCTTACCGATCCTTCCTATTGCCGCCAGATCGTTACCCTGACTTACCCGCATATCGGCAACACCGGCACCAATTCCGAAGATGCCGAATCGACGCAGATTCATGCTGCCGGCCTGGTGATCCGCGATTTGCCTATCCAGTCCAGCAACTGGCGCAGCAGCGAAGATCTGGGCGCTTATCTGCAGCGCCATAATGTGGTCGCCATCGCCGATATCGACACCCGCAAGCTGACGCGCCTGCTGCGCGAAAAGGGCGCGCAGAGCGGCTGCCTGATGGCCGGCGATATTGACGAGGCCAGGGCCATCGAGCTGGCGCGCGGCTTCCCCGGCTTGGCCGGCATGGATCTGGCCAAGGTGGTGAGCAGCAACCAGCCTTATACTTGGCAGGAGGGCGAGTGGAAGCTGGGCAGCGGCTTCACGTCCCAGGATAACCCCCGGTTTCATGTGGTCGCCTATGACTACGGCGTCAAGCGCAACATCCTGCGCATGCTGGCCGAGCGCGGCTGCAAGGTGACCGTTCTGCCCGCCCAGACGCCGGTCGAGGAAGTGTTCAGGCTCAAGCCGGATGGCGTGTTCCTGTCCAATGGCCCGGGCGACCCCGAGCCTTGCGATTACGCGATTAATGCGATCAAGGAAGTGCTAGTCAAGGGCATTCCCACCTTCGGCATCTGCCTCGGCCACCAGTTGCTGGCCCTGGCCTCCGGTGCCAAGACCCGCAAGATGAAGTTCGGCCACCACGG
>JAUYSN010000454.1 GCA_030696235.1 Sulfuricella sp.
GCGTTCCTGGCGCCAGGTTTGCAGCTTGACGCCATCCCCTTCCCCGAATCGCAGGAGCACAGCGCCGTCGAAATCCGAACGGTACAGCCGGCTGCCCAGCACCCGGTAGCGCTCCACCACTTCCGGCTTGGGGTGGCCAAAGTGGTTGCGGTATCCCGCGGTAAAAATCACGATGGACGGATTGACCTGGCGGATGAACGCCTCGGTGGAAGAGGTTTTGCTGCCGTGATGCGGCGCCACCAAGAGCGTGGCGGCCAGGGCATCGGGGGTGCGCGCGAGAATTTCCGCTTCCGATTCGCGCTCGATATCGGCAGGCAACAGCACGCTGCCATAGGGCGAGGTGATTTTCAGCGTGCAGCCGCGGGCGTTCTTTCTGAGTCGCTCGTCGGCGTAACTTTCCCAGCCTGGATGGAGCATTTCGAAGCGCACCCCGTCCCATTCCCAGGATTGGCCGGCGAAGCAGGGCAGCGACTTTCGGGCATGGGGCAGGATAGCGCTATCTGCTGGCAATGATGAAGCCAGCCAGCCGACCGGAACCGCATCCAGCACTGAAATCGCCCCGCCGCTGTGGTCGCTGTCGTCATGGGTCACGATCAGGCCGTCGAGCCGCTTGATACCTGCGGCACGCAGATAAGGCACCACGATGCGGCTGCCGCTGTCGGCATCGGAGGTGTAGCGCGGGCCGGTATCGTAGAGCAGGGCATGGTTTTGGGTCTGCACCACTACCGCCAGCCCCTGCCCGACATCCAGCACGCTAAGCCACAAGGCGCCCTGAGCGGGCTGCGGCGGCAGCACCAGGAACATCGGCACAAATCCCGCAGCACCCAGCCAGCGCGCCGGAAAGCCGCGCGGCAGCAGCAGCCAGAGGATGCCAAGCGCCGCCGCCAGCACCGTCCACACCGGCGGCGCGTGCTGCTGCCACACCGCATCCGGCATCTGGCTCAGCCATTCCAGCGCGGCCATGCACCACGCCATCACCTGGTGCGCCAGCAGCAGCGGAAAATCGAGCGGCAGAACCGCTCCCGCCAAGGTCAGCGGCACCACCACCAGGCTGATAACCGGGATGGCGAAAGCATTGGCCAGCGGCGAAACGATGGATACCTGCTGGAACATCAGCAGCAAGGCCGGAACCAGGCCGAGCGTCACCGCCCACTGCACGCGAGCCCACTGGCGCGACCAGTGCGGCCTGCCGAGGCGCCCGACGCCGACGTAGAGGATCACCGCCACTGCGCCGAACGACAGCCAGAAACCGGGCGCGAATACCGCCCACGGATCAGGCACGACCACCGCCAGCAAGGCCAGCGCCAGCACCGACGAAGCCGAGCTGGCGCGCCCCAGCCACAGCGCCACTGCCACCACGGAGAGCATGTACAGGGTGCGCTGGGTCGGCACGCCGAAACCCGACAGCAGCGCATAAAGCAAAGCCGCCAGGGCGCCCGCCACAGCCGCCGCCTTGCGTGCAGGCAGGCGCAGGGTGAGCCTCTGGCTGCGCCGCCACAACCCGTAAACAAATGCAAATACCAGGCTGGAGATCATGGTGACGTGCAGCCCGGAGATGGACATCAGGTGGTTCACCCCGGTGCGCAGGAACACCTTCCATTGATCGGGGGAAATCGCGTTCTGCTCGCCCACCGCTAGCGCCTTGAGCACACCGGCGTAGGGCCGATCGCCCAGCACAGCCTGAAACCGCTGGGCCACCCGCTCGCGCAGCATTTCGACGATATAGCCGGGACGATAGACGTGCTCTGCCAGGCGGCGGTTGCCGTCCTCCTGGCGCACATAGCCGGAGGCGCGGATGTTGCGTTCCAGCAACCACGCCTCGAAATCGAAACCGTTCGGATTGGCGTTGCCGTGCGGGCGCTTGAGGCGCACCGTCAGCTGCCAGCGCTCGCCGGCATGGAAATCGGGCGGCGCAACGTCTGATGCTTTCTTGCCGAAACCCTCGCTGTAGGCAGTGAGCTGGATGCGATGGGGCACGACCGCTTCCAGCGTTTTCACGCGCTCGACGTCGAACGTAAAGCGCAGCCCGCGTTCGGTTTCCACCGGCAGGCCCGCCACCACGCCGACCACCTGGATGTCGCGCCCTTCCCAGACGGAAGGCAGCGCATCGGTCAGCCGCAACTGGGCCATGAAGGCGGCCCAGAAGAAACCGAGCCCGAGAAAGAACACCTTGGCCAGCAGCCCACGTGGCGCCGCCGGAAGGAAACGGCCTGCCAGCCACAAAAGCAGCAGCAGGCCAACCCAGGCCAGACCGGGTAGCGCCGCCTGCTGTTGCAGCAGCCAGATACCCAGGACGAAGGCGAGTATATTGGTGCGCATATTTTAAGATAGAATCAATTATGCCGCGAAAACACCTGAGGAAGTTTCTGCCCAGCGCCCACAGTATGAGGGAGCACAGGCATCTGCGCCGTTTTGGCCCGCTGCTGAGCCATCCCAACCTGTGGCACCTGAACCGCCACTCTGTCGCTGGCGGCGTGGCGGTGGGCCTGTTCACCGGCTTGATTCCGGGGCCGGTGCAGATGCTGTTCGCCGCAATTTTCGCCGTGGCGTTCCGCGTCAACCTGCCGGTGGCGGTAGTCACCACTTTTTACACCAATCCGCTCACCTTCGTCCCGCTCTATCTGCTCGCTTATGAAGTCGGCGCGTTCGTGACCGGCAGGAGCAACGGCATACACAACCTGTACACTGAATTCCAGGCAGAAAGTCTGGCTGACTGGCTACCCGCCTTCTTCAACTGGCTGGGCTCACTCGGCATGCCGCTGCTGGTTGGGGTTCCCATCCTAGCCTCGATCTTTTCGGTGTGTGGTTATTTCCTGGTGCGCGGGCTGTGGCGGCTGCATGTCGTGATCAGTTGGCGGCGACGGCAAAGAAAAAGAAGTCCTGAGTCCTGAGTGGAAAGTCCTGAGAGGGTACGCGTTTTACTTGGGACTCAGCACTCAGCACTCAGGACTCCATCCACCAGTTTGAGCACGCGCTGGGTGCGTGCGGCCAGCGCAGGGTCATGGGTAACGATGATGAAGCTGGTGCCAAGCTCCCGGTTCAGTTCCAGCATCAGGTCGAACACCCCTTCTGCGGTATGGCGGTCGAGATTGCCGGTCGGCTCGTCCGCCAGCACGCAGGCCGGGCGTGTCACCAGGGCACGAGCCACCGCGGCGCGCTGGCGTTCGCCGCCGGAGAGTTCACCAGGAGTGTGGCTGAGTCGATGCCCCAGGCCGACCTGCTTGAGCATCTCCGCCGCTTGCTCATACGCAGCATCCGGCTTCATGCGCCGAATCAGGAGCGGCATGGCGACATTTTCCAGCGCGGAAAACTCCGGCAGCAGGTGGTGGAACTGGTAAATGAAGCCGAGCGACCGGTTGCGCAGGCTGCTGCGTTCGGACTCACCCAGTTCACGGACGTTTCGCCCCATGATAGCGACCTCGCCCGAGGTGGCATCATCCAGCCCGCCCAGCAGGTGCAGCAGCGTGCTTTTACCGGAGCCTGACGTACCCACGATCGCCACCCGCTCGCCCTGCGCGATTTCCAGGTTCACGCCGAGCAACACCGGCACTTCCACCTTGCCCTGGTGGAAAACCTTGTGCAGATTGGTGCAGGAAAGCACACTTCCGTGAGGGGTGAGGGGTGAGGAGTGAGGGGAAAAACCCTCGCCCCCCACGGTCGCCATCGCCTCACGCCTCACGCCTATCTCCTCACTCATAACGTAACGCCTCCATCGGAGCTCTCATAGGGGCCAAGGAATCGGTCGCCGTTGAAATGAATGAGGTGAGACGGAGCCTCTGCCACCCACACTTCAGTTTCCCAGGCAATTTCGCCAAGATAACGGGCCATGAGCGCGCGGGAAGGGAATGCCGTCACATAAACAAGCCCGGCAGACGAACCAGCAAACAGCCGGGCCAGCTCGTCATGGCGTTTCCCATTGACCGGGCCGTGACTGGTGACTGATTCGACCAGGAGCAGCCAATTACGGTCAGGATAATAGATTACGACATCCGGCATCTTGCCATGGGAATCCACGGTCACGCCCAGCTTGGCCAACAGGGCATGATCGAAGTAACCCCATTTATCACCAGTATCCCCGGCGTAGATCAGGACACCCCCTGGCACGAAGCGCGGTCCGAATTTTTCGATAATCGCTTTGATCAACTCGCTATGCTCGCCTGGGCTTAATTGAATCTTGCTACCGGACGTAATTTTCACCGGGACGCGATTCAAATCCCGTGCCTTCGCATACCGAGCGACTAGCGTTTGACGGATCGAGAGATATGCCGCCAGTTTCTTCGCCCATGCCTTCGTGCCAAAAGTCCGCAGCAAGGCAAGCGCCTCTGGTTCAATCTGATAAACGAATTTCGGGCTATTGACAGGACGTAATGGCTTGTCCGGGTTGGGAATCGCCATCCCGGCATCGACAAACTGATGAACTGTCTGACGACGAAACGTTTCTCGCGTATTCGGCTTGTAAACTGCTCCATAGTGGTCGCGACTGAATTCCATCATCGGCGTAATGCCGATCAGCGGATTATCGGCCTGCCGCCATGACTTGCCTGGCAGGAGATTTACCAAGGCCAACAGGCAGAGAGCGGAACGCTCATTCTGCTGCGCACGCGGAAAGCCAAGCGCAACAAGAATTTTCAACGCATCGTCAATGTTTTTATGTTCACTCACACCATGCTTTCCAGTTTGGCATCGATCCGCTCCTGCGACAGCTCGTCTTGCTCCTTCGCCCAGCGGCCAAGCGCAATCAGCGCATCACGGCTAGGGTACTTCATCAGCCTCAAGTCGGTCGCGTTGACTTGGGTATGCCCGCTAAATCGGCGGAAACACTCGTCAATTGCCGTGGAGTTAAAAAACACCACCAAGCCCCGCGCCAGCTCTTCCAGCAAACCTTGCTTGCGCTGATGGAAAACATTCAGATGGTTTTCAAAACCCAAAAGTGGAGCGTCGAACACATCCGGGCAAACCACGCTCGCCACGATGCGGCGCTTTTCCTCCTTGGACGAGAAACGCCGTACCACGGCATAGAAACCGTTCGGGTAAAGCAACTTGTCGGTTTCCGGGTGGCGCATCAGCGCGTTGGGCTTCTTCATCCCCGGCTTCGGCCACTCGATGGATAGCCCAGTGAAATGGCCGGGATAGAGCAAGGGAACGGCACCCGTCTCCGGCATTTCGCGCAGATGCTCCCTAACCCGGAAATCGACAACCGGCCCGGTCGACACCTCGACGCCAATATCCGCCAACGAGTAGCAAAAGACCGGGGACAGCGCCATGGAGTTATATTCCGGGGAAGTCGGAACGTGAATAAAGCGCTCGGCGACACCGGGAAAAACGATTTGGTCAAATGGGTAAACATGAGTCGTATAGTCGGAAAAGCTGTCGTCGGTTGATGTGGAAACCGTCACGTCGCCCTGCTGGCCACCGCGCTCAAGCAGGATAATGACGTTTTCCTGCAATACTTTGTCGTCCTTGAAAGCTTTGTCCCGTGAGGCAAACAGGTGCATATGCCGGATCACCGCGCGCTCAAGGATGAATTCGCGGAATGGTTGGTAATAGGGGCCGTTGCAGAAACTACGAGGAATAATGGCAACGATTTGACCGCCCAGGTCCATCAACGCCAAGGCTAGCGCAACAAAAGCCGAATACAGATTAACCGTTTCGATACCGACCTGACGAAGCAAGAACCGATGGCGCGAATCGCTATTAATCTTTTTGTAAGGCGGATTAAGGATGGCAAAATTGAATTTTTCGGTTATTCCGAACTGGATTTGGTTGATGGCGCTTTCAATAAAATCGCTCCGGACCAGGTCGGCAGCAAACTTTATTCCGACATCGGAGAACAACTGCCGATAAGTCTCGATTTCCTTGGCAAGGTAAGAAGCCAGAAGATCGTCGAGCTCATACAATGTAACCGAAACATCAGATATCCGTAGCTTGGATTTTCTCACCTTTTCCAAAAAAGCAACTGTCAGTGACCCGACCCCAGCACCGGCGTCGAGAAGCCGGATGGATGAGCAATTAGACAAATCGAAAAGTCCCGCCATAAAATCCGCAGTACAGCGGGGCGTCATAAACTGGCCAAAATCCGCGCGTCTACCGGGGTTAAGCTGGGAAGATGCCTCAAGGCGTGCCTTCTCGATTCGAGGCTGGCAATTTTCCAGTTGGTGAGGGGTGCGGGGTAATAAATGAGGTGTAACAACCCCCGCACCGCTTTTGACTTCGCTCCTCACTCCCGCCCCCTTACTCATATCTCAACGCCTCCGCCGGGTTGGTCTTAGAAGCCCGCCAGCTGGGGTAGAGCGTCGCCAGCAGGGTAAGCACGAAAGAGACAGCGGCGATCACGCCGACGTCGCGGCTTTGCAGGTCGGAAGGCAGCTCGCTGATGTAATACACGTCCTTGGCGAGGAAATGCACGCCGAACAGGCGCTCGATGGCGGGCACCACCACGTCGATGTTCAGCGCCAGCACCACGCCGCCGGCCACGCCGATCAGCGTGCCGATGACCCCGATCAGGGTGCCCTGGACGATGAAAATCTTCATGATGCTCGCGGGGGAAGCGCCCAGCGTGCGCAGGATGGCGATATCCGCCTGCTTGTCGGTGACCGCCATCACCAGGGTGGAGACAATATTGAACGCCGCCACCGCCACGATCAGCAGCAGGATGATGAACATCACGTTCTTTTCGATCTGGATGGCGCGGAAGAAATTGGCGTGCTGCCGCGTCCAGTCGCTAATGAAGATATCGTCGCCGAAACGGGCAGACAGCTCGCGCGCCACCTGCGGCGCAAGGTTCATGTCCGTGAGCTTCAGCCGCACGCCGGAAACGCGGCTGCCCATGCTGTACAGCTTGGCCGCGTCATCCAGGTGAACCAGCGCCAGCCCGGCATCGAATTCGTACATACCGGCCTCGAAAATCCCCACCACGCTGAACTGTTTCACCCGCGGCATGATACCGGCCGGCGTCACTCGCCCCTGAGGTGCAATCAGCACCACCTTGTCGCCCACCGAGACAGACAGCGTCCGTGCCAGCTCGGAACCCAGCACAATGCCAAACTCGCCGGAGCGCAATGCATCCAGCCGACCCACTTTCATCTTGTCTGCCAGCTCGGACACCTGCGCCTCGCGGTCAGGCAGAATACCTCGCACCACCGACCCCTGCACGGTCTGGTCGTAGGACAGAAGCCCCTGCGCCATGACGTAGGGCGCCGTGCCAACCACCGCGGGGTGCTGCGCCGCCACCCCGGCAACATTTTGCCAATCGGCCAGGGTATTGTTCGCGCCGCTGATCTGGGCATGCGCCGCCACGCCCAGAATGCGGGTGCGCAGCTCCTTCTGGAAGCCGTTCATCACGGAAAGCACCACGATCAGCGCCGCCACGCCGAGCGCGATGCCCAGCATGGAAACCAGGGAAATGAAGGAAAT
>JAUYSN010000004.1 GCA_030696235.1 Sulfuricella sp.
TGCGAAGTCGGCGTGTGGCCGGCGGTGGTCAGGTAGACGTGGGCGATCAGGAACAGCAGCATCATGAACGCACCGGCGGTGTGGAAGAATGCCACCCATTCCAGGGACGCGTACTTGTCCACGCCCCATGCGCCCCAGTCACTAAAGAACAGGTAGAGCCAGCCCGAGAGCCAGAGCAGCGGCCCGATGAACAGCAACACCCCGAGATAGGCCAGGCGCTGCAGCGGGTTGTGCTTCTTCAGCGTGGTCGCCTTGAACGGATGCGGCGCACCTTTGAAGATGCCGACCGAATAGAACTTGATCATGGCAACCACCTTGTCCGTGGTCGGGATGTACTGCTTCCACTCGCCGGTGGTGAAGTGCCAGAAGATGGCGAACACCCACAGGCCGATCAGCGTCCAGGCGGAGAGGGTGTGCAGTTCCACCGCCTTGCCGAAGCCGAAGAGGTGGTAGGAGCCATGCACCTCGAAACCGGTGATCAGCATGAAGATGATCAGCGAGGCCTGAGACCAGTGCCAGAAACGCTCGAAGCGTTTGAAAACGTAAATTCTTTCGACGCTCATGATCTTATCCTTTCCTGTGGGCATAGATGCGGCCGGCGCCGTGGACCAGCACGCCGATCAGGGTCAGCAGGGCGAGTCCCCAGCCTGCCATGTCGAGCAGCGGGTTGTTGTCGCCCCGGCCCGGCATGTAGATGCCTTTGACGTTCTTGAGGCGGCCATTCTCGCTATGGCACTGGGCGCAGGTGAGTGCATCGGCCTTGGGTGCGACCATGTGGGTGATCGGCCAGCTCATTTCGGTTTTGACGAAGCCATATTTGCCGCTGTAGGGGGCGTTGGCAGCCTTCATGCCGGCTTCCAGGGCTTTGTCCCAGTTGAAGTTCGACCAGTACGAATCGCCGTCGGCACCGAAGACGTGCGGCACCAGCAGGGTGTTGCTGACGGAGTCGTATGGTTGCTGGCCACGGAACACCTTGACCGGCCAGATCAATGATTTGCCATCGCTGGGGCTCCCCTCGAAGCTGTTGATCTTGACGACCTTGCTGGGATCCAGCTTGGTTTCGCGCAGGGTGTAATTCACCTTGCCGTTGAACCAGATGTATTCCGGAATAACGTGGTCTTCCCAGGTGAAATCGCCCTTCTTGCTGTCGTAGGCGTTGCGTCCCGCGCTATCTTTCTTCGTGATCGGCTTGCCTTCAGGCGTGAGCTTGCCGGCGGTCGACCAGTCCCAAGTCATCTTGGTGGCCTGGCCGCGCGCGAATTCCGGAATATGGCAGGTCTGGCAAGCTATCTTGTCGGTATGCTCGTTCAGCTTGGCCATTTTTGCCGGATGCGGCTTGGTGCCGTGGCAGGACTGGCAGGTAGAGGGGTTGCTGGTGTCTGCCTTGCCGCGCATGTGCGGAGCGGCATCCTTGATGTCGGCTGCGGTCGGTGCGTAGCGGCTGCCCGGAACCTGGTGGGCGGATGTCATGTGGCAGGTGCCGCAACTGAAATTCAGCCCTTTTTTCTCCATGTGAATATCGAGGTACTTGGGCGGGTTCGTCAATGTGCTGTCGAGGTCACCGTGCTTCACTGCATCGCCGCCGCCGCCATTGAAGTGGCAGGCACCACAGTTCGCACGGCTGGTTTTGCCGACGCTCTGGGCGACTTTGCTGAGATCAGGGGCTTTGACGATTTTGCCGGAATGCGGCGGGAACTCCATATCCTTATAGGTAGGATGCCCCGACAACCCCGGCACTTTCCGGTAGGTGCCGGTGGATTCGTGGCACACGACACAGTCGACGTTTTCTTCAGCGGCGAAGTCGAACTTGTCATTCTCCCAGCCGTAGCCGACGTGACAGGCGTTGCAGAATTTCTGATTCGATTCCACGGCGGTACAGAAGTTGTTGATGACGTGTTTCTTGCCCAGCTTCTGTTGGGTCTCGGGGTTGATGAATTCAAAAGTCCAGTGCTTGGTCTTCTGGATCTGCTTGGCGGCCTCGGTGTGGCAGGTCAGGCAGGCCTTGGTGACTTCCGGCGCAGTTTTGAAGGTCTTTTGCAGCTCCTTAAACTTGCTGTGGTCCGCGGTTGAGTTGCTTTCTTTTTTGACCGTGGCTGCCGGAGCCGGCGCTGCTGCCGCTGCCGCAGGCGTTGCTGCCTGTGCAGCCGGAGCTGGCGTGGCGAAAGCGGTCAGCGCTGCCACCGTTGCCCCTGCCACCAGCGCGGACAGGGCAATTTTTAATTTTGAAAACATAATACTCCCTCCTGATACGATCTTTTTTGCGAATAGCCCGCTTTAGGCATTTCTGCCGCCATGCCGCCTAGCAGCCGCCACCGCCACCCGCAGCTGCGCCACCGGCTGCGCCAGGGGTGCCTTTGATCATCGGGGGGGCCGGCTTGCTTGCATCGAAGATGACGAATTTGGCCTGATCTTCCGCCACGTGAGACATGACTTCGCCGACCATGGGGCCGAACATCTTGCCCATCAGTCCGGCATTCATGCCGGCAATATAGGTTTTGCCGTCATTTTTCTTGTAAACGGAAATCTTGCAGGGCATCAGGATGGAGAGGAAACGGACTTTGTCGTCCCTGAGGATGGGGCCGGAGTATTTGGTGCTGCAGGCTTCGATCATCATCACCGGCAAGGCGTTGCCGCCATCCGCTTCAACGGCCTTGGCCGGATTGCGCAGGCCAGCCAAGGCCCAGCCGTTACCGACATTCTGGATATTCTGCTGGATGCGCGCGACGGTTTCCTCCACGCCGAACGGGCTGGGTATTTCCCAGAACATCATGCTGCTCATGAAGTTATAAGCCATGAGTCCGATAAAGGCCAGCCCCGCAATAAAACCACCGATAACTTTTAACATTTTAGTTGTCCTCCAATTTAGACTGATATTAAGATTTTGCCTTAAACAACATTATACCCAACCCAAACTCACTCTTCACATTTTAAGTATATTCT
>JAUYSN010000007.1 GCA_030696235.1 Sulfuricella sp.
TGAAAACCACCGAGCACGCCGCCACCGCCACCCAGAAGACCGTTGACGGACCGTCCACTAAAGATTGGCGCGGTGGTCGCGGCATTCTGGAAAACATCATTCCGTCTTCGACTGGCGCTGCCAAGGCTGTTGGCGTAGTTATTCCTGAGCTGAACAAGAAGCTCACCGGCATGGCTTTCCGCGTCCCCACCTCCGACGTCTCCGTAGTCGATCTGACTGTGGAGCTGAACAAGGAAGTTTCCTACGAAGACATCTGCAAGGCCATGAAGGCCGCCTCCGAGGGCGCCATGAAAGGCGTGCTGGGCTACACCGATGAGAAAGTGGTGTCCACCGACTTCGTCGGCAACAGCGCTCCCTCCACCTTCGACGCCGAAGCCGGCATTGCCCTCGACAGCACCTTCGTCAAGGTCGTGGCCTGGTACGACAACGAGTACGGCTACACCTGCAACATGCTGCGTTTGGTGCAGCACGTAGCCAAGTAGAAACGGCTTAACCACAAAGACACAGAGGCACAGAGAAGATCAACTTCTTTGTCTTCTGTGTTTTCTTTGGTCAACCTCAAGATTTACCACAAAGAAATTGAGCATTTTGACTTTCTCTGTGCCTCTGTGTCTCTGTGGTAGATTTTTATTTTAGGAGTAGAACACATGTCCGTAATCCGCGTTACCGATCTGGACCTCAAGGGCAAGCGCGTCCTGATCCGTTCCGACCTGAATGTGCCCGTCAAGGATGGAAGAGTCACTTCCGACGCCCGTATCACGGCGTCCATGAAGACCTTCGAGCATTGCCTCAAGGCTGGCGCCAAGGTGATGGTGATGTCCCACCTCGGCCGCCCCACCGAAGGCGAAAATTCCGAGGAAAACTCGCTCAAGCCGGTTGCCGACGTTCTGTCCGCAAAACTCGGTAAGCCCGTACGCCTGATCAGGGACTGGATCGACGGCGGCTTCGACGTCGCCGACGGCGAGCTGGTGCTGCTGGAGAATGTGCGTTTCAACAAGGGCGAGAAGAAAAACGTCGACGAGACCGCGCAGAAATACGCCAGGTTGTGCGACATTTTCGTCATGGATGCATTCGGCACCGCCCACCGTGCAGAGGGCTCCACGCACGGCGTCGCCAAGTTCGCTCCCGTCGCCTGCGCCGGCATCCTGCTCACCGAAGAATTGGATGCGCTGACCAAGGCCCTGCTCAGCCCGGCCCGCCCGATGGTCGCCATCGTCGGCGGCTCCAAGGTTTCGACCAAGCTGACCGTGCTGGAGTCCCTGTCCGAGAAAGTGGACCAGATGGTGGTCGGCGGCGGCATCGCCAACACCTTCCTCAAGGCTACCGGCAAGAATGTCGGCAAGTCGCTGTGCGAGGACGACCTCGTTCCCACCGCCCAGGCATTGATGAAGAAAATGACAGCCCGCAACGCCACCATCCCCATTGCGGTCGACGTGGTGTGCGGCAAGAAATTCGACGCCAACGAGCCCGCCGTCCTCAAGGATGCCGGCGCCGTTGCCGATGACGACATGATCTTCGATATCGGCCCCAAATCCGCACAGGAGCTGGTCGACATCATCATGAAAGCCGGCACCGTGGTATGGAACGGCCCGGTCGGCGTGTTCGAGTTCGACCAGTTCGGCGCAGGCACCAAGGCCATCGCCATGGCTATCGCCGAAACCAAGGCGTTTACTCTTGCTGGTGGGGGTGACACCATCGCGGCGATCCAGAAATACGACATCTACGACAAGGTGTCCTACATTTCCACCGCCGGCGGCGCCTTCCTTGAGTTCCTCGAAGGCAAAAAACTACCCGCCGTGGAAATTCTGGAGCAACGCGCCAAATAATAATGTAGGGTGGGCACGCCCTTGTGCCCACGCGGAAATAACCTTCGCT
>JAUYSN010000012.1 GCA_030696235.1 Sulfuricella sp.
GGAATCCAGTGCATCGGCTGCCGCGATGCCCCTGCTTTTCGATCCCCCGTCAGGGTCAGCACGATCGCTGTGGCGACGTACAGCGCCAGATGCAGTGCCACCACGTCGCCGCCGGGCCAGTGGCTCAGGCTGTAGAACATCATCGCCAGAGTCGGCAGCGCACCGCTGATCACGCCGCGCCAGTAATTGGAAACGCCGGCCAGACGCAGGCCAAAATATAACAGGGCGATTAGCGCCGCCCCTCCGAACAAGGTCACTGTCACTTATTTATCCTTCCTGTTTGGCGTAAAAACGGACTTTCTTTATCACCGCCTGATCCGGCTTTTTCAGCGGAGTAATGATGAACTCGATTTCGCTCACCTGGCTCACCATGGCGGGAGCAAGCTTGACGTTCGCCAGCACCATCAAACTCTTGCCTTGACGCACGCTGACCTCGCGCATCTCTCCCAAATCCACCGCACTCTCCGGCACTCCGCGCACACTGATGCGGTAATCCTGCACTTCCTGCGACTTGTTGGTAATGTGTATCTGGTAGCGGTTGCGGATATCCCCGTTCGACAACACCACGAACAGCGGCTGGCGCACCGGCTGGATGGAAAGCTCGATCTCGGAACGCGAGGCGATATTGTATACCAACACACTCGCCATCACGAGTATCGCCGTACCATAGCCCAGGGTACGCAAGCGCAGCCACTCCAGATGCGGCTTGCCCGGATTCTTGCTTTCAATGTTGATTTCCGAATCGTAGCGGATCAGCCCACGCGGGAAGCCGACCGAATCCATGATGTTGTTGCAGGCATCAACGCACAGACCGCAGGAAATGCACTGATATTGCAGCCCTTTGCGGATGTCGATACCCGCCGGACACACCTGCACGCAAAATCCGCAATCGATGCAATCGCCTATTCCCTCGGCCTGTCGCTCCGCGCGCGTCCGGGTGCCTGCGTGCGGCACGGCACGCCCTGCCGACCCCTCGCCGCGCTGGAAGTCATAATAAGGCGCCAGGGTTTCCGGCTCGTACATCACGCCCTGAAAACGCGCATAGGGACACATGTAAATGCACACTTGCTCGCGTGCCCAGGCAGCCGCCACATAGGTGGTCAGGGTTAAAATCAACACGGTGAAATAGGCGACGAACGGCAGATCGGCCGTGAAGAAACGCCGGGTCAGCTCGGGCGCATAACCGTAGTACATGATGAAGCTGTAGGCGGTAAAAAAGGCCAGAAGCAGCCACAAGGCGTGTGTGGCGCCATATTTGGCCAGCTTCTCAGCATTCCATGGCTGCTTGTAAAGACGAATGCGGGCGGGGCGCTCGCCCTGAATCCAGTGTTCAATAAAAATGAAAGCATCCGTCCACAGCGTCTGGAAGCAGAAATAGCCGCAGAATGCCCTCCCTACCAGGCCGGTTGCGAAGAACAGCAGAGCCGCGGCAATGAACAGCAGCAGTGCGAGAGAGATCAGGTCCTGCGGATAGAACACCAGGTCGAAGATGAAAAAACGCCGCCCCACCATGTCGAACAACACGGCCTGCGCAGGCGCATCCTGGCGCGCCCAGGGTAGCCAGGGCAGGAGGAAATAGACGCTATATGCCAGCACCATCACGGACGTCTTGAAGGTGCGAAAAGCGCCTTTAACCGACCGGGTGTATATCGGTATCCGCCTCTGGAACAACTCTTCGGACTTTGCACCTGCTTGCAAGTTTTGTACTTTCACAAATTGCTCCTGACCACTCACGTCTTTCGGCCAGCATTTTTCTGAAATATTCTACCTGGAACGGCAGAATATATTTATATACTAATGTTTTTTCACGGAAAAAAACCTCGTAAATAAAAAGACCCCGCCCACAAGGCCGGGGTCCAGACGTTCAATCCGCGAACGCTTTATTTCTGACTGCCGCCACCGAGCACATCGTGCACGTAAACCGTCAGCAGCTTGATCTGGTCAGCGCTGAGGCGGCCATTCCAGGCAGGCATCACGCCCTTGTTCAGACCGGAGGTGATCACCGCCTTGACCGCAGCGACTTTCTTGTCCGCACTGCCCTGGGCAGGCACGTCGGCCCACAACCAGATCTTGTCGGTCAGGTTGGCCGCGCCGATATCCTTGTTGCCTTTAGCGTCCGCACCGTGGCATGCGACACAGCTCCCCTTGCCATGGAACAGTTCGTCGCCGGCCTTGGTTTTGGCTGCGTCCATTTTTTCGCCCGACAGGCTCAGTACATAGTTGGCGAGGCTCTCGATTTCGCCCTCGTTCAGATCTGCACCCCCCTTGGCCGGCATGATGCCAGTGCGGCCATTGGTGATGGATGCCTGGATCTTGTCGTGAGTGCCGCCATAGAGCCAGTCGTCGTCCGTCAGGTTAGGCGCAAATGCCATCTTGCCCTGCCCGCCGCTCATATGACAGGCGGCGCAGTTGTCTGCGAACAGCACTTTGCCGGCAGAAGCCACGAAGTTGGACAACTCCGGATTCCTGGCGAACTGCTCGTAGGGCGTGGCCGCGACCATGTCGAAATACTTCTTCTGGGATTCGCGGGCGTCCTGCAGGTCTTTCATCAGCAGGGCACGGGTGTTCCAGTGCGTGGTTTTCTCCACACCCTTGTCGTTCTTGTAGGTGATGGTGGCAATGCCGGTGGTAAAACCCTTGCCCAGCGGCCAAGCCGGGTAGGCCACCCAGTACACCACCGAGAAAATGATGGTGGCGTAGAAGGACCACAGCCACCAGGCGGGCAGCGGATTGTTGAGCTCCTGCAAATCTCCGTCCCAGACGTGGCCGGTGGTTTGCACGTTACTCTCTTGCGAGTTTCCCTGACTCATGATTAGTTCCTTTGCGTCAATATTTAATCGTCTTGGAGCGGCATGTTCTTGTAGGACTCCAGGCGCTCGCCGCGCTTCTTGTTGCCATACACGTAAAACAGGATGGCGCAGAACGTGATGAAGAAAATCAGCAGCGCTATCGGCTTGGTATTTTCAAACCGGGTAAACCACATCAGCCATTCCATAGCGCGCTCCTGTTTAGCGGAATTTCACGAAGTTGTCGTTGTCGAGCTTGCTGAAGTCAACCATCGTACCCAGCACCTGCAGATAGGCCACCAGCGCATCCATTTCGGTTACATCGGCGGCGTTGCCGTCATACTTGCCGGTTTGCGCTTGCTCGATCAGGTTCTTCTGCGCATCGGGGATGTGCAACTGCTTCGCCACCTCCGCGCCGAATTCCTTGACGTTGTTGTCATACTCGGCCTTATTGGTGGAATATGGCACGCCGGTCATACGTAGCGCCGTCATGCTGCCCGCCACATCGGAAGTATCCAGGGCAGTCATCAGCCAGGGGTAATTCGGCATCACCGACTCGGGCACCATCGAGCGTGGCGCGATCAAGTGCTGCACCTGCCACTCGTTGGAATATTTCTTGCCGACTCGCGCCAGGTCAGGGCCAGTGCGCTTGGAACCCCACTGGAACGGATGGTCATACTGCGATTCCGCCGCCAGCGAGTAATGTCCGTAGCGCATGGCCTCGTCGCGGAACGGACGAATCATCTGCGAATGGCACAGGTAACAACCCTCGCGGATGTAGATGTCGCGACCGCGATTCTCCAGCGGGCTATAGGGACGAACCATCTTGATTCCTTCGGGGGTTCTCGCATCCTCGACGGTACCTTTGATGAAAAACAGCGGCACGATTTCAACCAGGCCGCCAATACTGATGGCGATCATCGTCAGCACCAGCATCAGCCCAACATTTTTTTCAATTTTTCCGTGATCCATGATCTTTCCTTATGCTTAGTGATGCCCCGCGCCGCGGAGCATCGTCTCTCAACCCGAGTCCCGTTACGCTGCGCTCGCTGCCAAACCACCGGCAGGCATGCTCTTCGCCTGGCGTATGGTCATGAAGCAGTTGTAGAGCATCAGCAGCATGCCGGTCAGGAACACAGCGCCGCCCAAGGCTCGCATCGCGTAGTAGGGATGCATGGCGGCAACGGATTCGGCAAAGGAATACTGCAGGTTGCCGTAATCGTCATAGGCACGCCACATCAGGCCCTGCATGATGCCGGAAATCCACATCGCGGTGATGTACATCAGGGTGCCGATCGTGGCCAGCCAGAAATGCACATTCATCAGCTTGATGCTGTGCATCTGGGTGTCCCACAGGCGGGGCAGCATGTGGTAGATGGCGCCGAAGGAAATCATCGCCACCCAGCCCAGCGCGCCGGAATGGACATGGCCCACCGTCCAGTCGGTGTAGTGGGACAGGGCATTCACGTCTTTCAGCGACATCATCGGGCCTTCGAAGGTGGACATGCCGTAGAACGACAGCGCCACGATCAGGAAGCGCATGATCGGGTCGGTGCGCAGCTTGTCCCAGGCACCGGACATGGTCATGATGCCGTTGATCATGCCGCCCCAGGAAGGCATCAGCAGCATGATGGCGAAAGTCGCCGCCAGGGTAGAAGTCCAGTCAGGAATCGCGGTCCAGTGCAGGTGATGAGCCCCGGCCCACATGTACATGAAGATCAGCGCCCAGAAGTGGACGATGGACAGGCGATATGAGTAGATCGGGCGCCCGGCCTGCTTGGGCACGAAGTAATACATCATGCCGAGGAAGGCGGCGGTGAGGAAGAAGCCCACCGCGTTGTGGCCGTACCACCACTGAGTCATTGCATCCTGCGCACCGGCAAACAGCGGGTAGGACTTGGTCAAACTAACCGGGATCGCCAGATTGTTGAAAATGTGCAGCAGGGCGGTGGCCAGGATGAAGGCGAGGTAGAACCAGTTGGCCACATAAATATGGGGCTCCTTGCGCTTCATGATGGTGCCGATGTAAACGATGGCGTAGGTCACCCAAACCACGGTGATCAGCAGGTCAACCGGCCATTCCATTTCCGCGTATTCGCGGCCCTGGCTATAACCCATCACATCGCCCAGCGCGGCCAGCACGATAATCGCCTGCCAGCCCCAGAAGGTGAAGCTGGCCATGCCATCGGAAAGCAGACGTGTCTGGCAGGTGCGCTGCACAATATAGTAGGAAGTAGCGAACAGCGCACTGCCGCCAAAGCCGAAAATCACGGCACCGGTGTGAACCGGGCGCAAACGGCCGAAGGTGATGTAGGGAATATCAAAATTTAGAAACGGCCATGCCAGTTGCGAGGCAATAGTCACCCCTACCAGCATGCCCACCGCGCCCCAGATCAGGGCCATGATGGTGAATTTGCGAACAATATCGTAATTGTATTGCTCGCTGCTCCCTATCGCAACCGATGCCATAACTTTCTCCTCGCTGTAAACATAAACCTGCGCACGACCGGTCCTCATTTCATCCAGACCGATACGAGATATTCAATGCCTCCGTGCCAGAAAGCACGCTTTTCAGCCATTTGGCACAATGGCGCTTAATATAACCGCAAACGCGCTGAATTTCACTGACTTAGGTCAACCAAACCGCAATTAATCAATACCTGCGTATCCGATTAGGGGCGAGGGGCGAGGGGCGAGAGGCGAGAGGCGAGGGGCGAGGGGCGAGAGGCGAGGGGCGAGAGGCGAGAGGTTTTAGCCCTCTCGCCACTAGCCACTAGCCTTCATCCCAGAGAGATGGACTTGAGGCGATCCTGATCGAGCAATTGCACCTGCCGCCGCTCGGTGGTCAGCAGACCGCCATCCTGAAAACGGGTGAACACCCGGCACACGGTTTCCTCGGCCATGCCGAGGTAATTGCCGATATCGCTGCGCGACATGCTCAAATTGAATTGGGAAGGGGAATAACTGCGACGCTGAAAGCGACGCGAAAGGCTTAACAGAAAAGTGGCAAGGCGCTCATCGGCATTTTTCTTGCCCAGGAGCAACATCAACTCCTGGTTATCGAGAATTTCCTGGCTCATGATCTTGAGCATCTGCTGGCGGATGGAAGGTATTTCTGCGCTGTATGCCTCCAGCACGTCGATCGGCACCTCACACACCATGGTGGTTTCCAGCGCCCGCGCCTCGCTCATATACTGATTGGCGGCCATGGCACCCAGGCCGATCACTTCACCGGTGATGTGGAAGCCGGTGATCTGAACACGTCCATCATTGGTCAGGACATAGGATTTGACGGAGCCGCAACGGATCGCGTAGACGGCGCGCAAGGGTTCACCAATCCGGTAGAGCAGTTCGCCACGCTTGAAAATCTTGCGATTTCTGACTATCGTTTCCAGCAGACGCAGGTCTACATCCGGGCCGTTAACCTCGCGGCACAAACCATAAATCCCGCAATCCTTGCAGGTAACCGGGGAGCACACTTCAGGTTCCGCTACACGCGGCGGCGCCGGCCGTCTCGGCGTCAATCGTGCAACGGCTGTCACGGTTTCTCACCCAGAAGCAGTTTCACATCATGCACGATCGACACCAGTTCAGCATCGTGATTGATCAGCACACGCAAGCGGCCATGAGGATCGAAGCCATAAACGCCTGCGCTGTGATCCAGCAGATAGCCCGCCGCGGAACCAGAATCATGTTTGGCGTAAGTCACCTTGAACTCCTTGGCGGTTCTGGCGATAGCTGATTCATCGCCGTACAGGGCCAGAAAATCTTTATGAAAATAAGTCACAAAATTCGCCAGTTTTTCCGGCGTATCGCGCGCCGGGTCCAGCGTTACAAATAGCACCTGGACTCGCGCAGCGTCATCGCCCAACCGTTTCTGCACCATGGACAACCCCGACAGCATGGTCAGGCATACGTCAGGACAATGAGTATAGCCAAAAAAAAGCAATACCGCCTTGCCCTTGAAATCGGCCAGCGTGCGCGTCTTGCCATGATGGTCGACAAGGCGGAAATCCCTGGCGAAATCAGCGCCGGTAATATCAGTTGCAACGAATGGCTCGGCCGGGGCACTTTTATCGGCACAACCGGACAACAATGTCAGCGCGCAGGCCACAGCAGCCGACCACAAGCCAAATCGTTCGATAATGGGGCGCAATTAACCCTCTGCCTGACCCATTTCATCCATCATCGCCATCGGCAAGTCGCAAATGCGATACTTCCCGCTTAGAACCGCAGCGGCCAACCGGTCAAGCGTCTGCTCATGCAGCAGCGCAACAATTTTTTCCTTGATCGGCTTCCATTTGGTATGCACAGGGCAGGCTGTTTCGTCGCTGCAAACTTTCAGCCCCAGAACGCAATTTTCAGTAAAGCCAACCCCTTCAATCAGGGTGACGATCTGCATCAGATCGGTCTTTTCCCCTCCCTCGCGCAGACAGAACCCCCCTTGGCGACCACGATAGGAATAAAGCAGATTTCCCTTGCACAGGCTTTGCATGATTTTGGCCAAATAGGCCGTGGGAACGCCGAGATATTCAGAGACCTTGCGGTTCAGAATCGGTTCACCCGGAGGCCGCGTGGCGATATAAATAAGGGCCTGGATGGCATACTGGCTGGTACGGGATAAAATCATGGCCTGAATCCTGAATAATCGTTGCTAAAAATTATATAACTTATAGGTCTGAATATCCTAAAATTGCGAAAGATTTTTTTGATAAAAAACAGGGATTATTTTTATTTACTACGAATTAAGGATGTTCAAATCCAGCAAACCCGATGCCAGAGCGGGATCAGATTCAGCTTGATAGGGAATGATGCCAAGCAGTGGTGCCGCAAGGCGGGTTTCGAGTGCATGCAGGTTTTCATCAAACGCACTCATGTCGGGATCAATCCGGTTGGCCACCCATGCGACCAGAGGCAGGCCTTTATGACGGATGGCCTGGGCGGTGAGCAGGGCGTGATTGATGCAGCCAAGGCGCATTCCGACCACAAGGATCACGGGCAACCCGAGCATTTCCGCCATGTCGGCGGTATCCTGGCGGGCATTGAGCGGCACGACGAAGCCTCCGACACCCTCGACCACCGTCACATCGGCCATTTCGCGCAACTGCCGAAAGGATCTGTCTATCTGTTCAAGGCTAACCTCCACGCCGGCCTGCTCAGCCGCGATATGAGGGGCAACGGGGGAAATCAGGGCGTAGGGATTAACCCACCCCTGCGGCGCGGCGACATTACCGGCCGCACGCAGGTTTTCCACATCCCCGCAGCACAAGCCCGCGGGGGTTTCCACACAGCCAGCGGCGACCGGCTTCATCCCGACGGCCTTGTTGCCCTGCTTGACGAAGGCCTGCAGCAAAGCGCAGGCGACCAGCGTCTTACCTACGCCGGTATCGGTGCCAGTGATGAAATAAGCTTTTTTCATTTATCAAACCCAAAAAATAGGCCCATTCAGTTGCGGATCACAGAATATCCAGCGGGCTTTGCACTCCCCTTCCGCCACGATTGAGAACATGGGTATAAATCATCGTCGTGCTCACGTCCGAATGCCGAGCAACTCCTGCACTGTGCGAATATCGTAGCCGGATTGCAGCAGATGGGTAGCGAAGGAATGACGCAAGGTGTGCGGCGTAGCAAGTTTGACTAAACCGGCATCCCGTACCGCCTGCTTTACCGCACGTTGCACGGCCTGATCCTGCACATGATGCCGCCGCACCACCCCGGAGCGGGGGTCTACCGCTCGATTCCCGGAAGGGAACACATATTGCCAACCCCACTCCCGTGCCGCGGACAGATATTTCTTGTCCAACACATGCGGCAAATACACTTCGCCAAACCCCTCCGCAATATCCTGGTCATGCAACGCCTTCACCTTCAACAAGTGCGCCTTCAAAGGAGTCACCAATGCAGCCGGCAACATCGTCACCCTATCCTTCGCACCCTTGCCGTCCCGGATCAGAATCTCCTTGCGCGACAATTCCACATCCTTCACCCGCAAGCGCAAGGCCTCCATCAGGCGCATTCCCGCCCCATAAAGCAAACTCGCCACCAACCAATGTGTCCCGGAAAGACCCGACTGCAGCGCCTGCACCTCTGCCTGAGTCAAAACCACCGGCAAGCGCTTCGGCGTTTTTGCCTGTTCTACATTCTCAAGCCAGGGCAAATCCACCCCCAACACCTCTCGATAAAGGAATAGCAAAGCGCTTTTCGCCTGATTTTGCGTTGAAGCCGCCAACCTTCCTTCAACGGCAAGCCATGTCAGGAACGCCTCCATCTCGCGAGCGCCCATCTCATTCGGATGGCGCTTGCCAAAATGACAAATAAATCGTTTAATCCAATCTAGATAGGCTTGTTCAGTACGGATACTGTAATGTTTTAAACGAATTTTCCCGCGCACCTGATCCAACAAGCGCGGTGAAGCAGACAAGACGGCAGCATCAGTCATTTTTAGGATGCCCTAAAAAGTAGGAACAAAATGATTCTAAAGCATTTTATGATTTTAGTGCAGGCAATATCATCGGAAATGACGCTTTATAAAGCGTCATTTTAGGATGCACACTTAACGTTAGGCAGAAATCTTGGAGCATTTATGCAAACTGTAGCGAAGACTCCTGTGCCCCCATACTACGCGGTCATTTTTACCTCTGTCCGTACTGATGGCGATAACAATTATGGTGACGCAGCAAAACGAATGTTGGAGCTTGCCTCAAAACAACCCGGATTCCTCGGCTTCGAGACCGCTCGACAGGAGATTGGAATTTCCGTTTCATATTGGTCAAGCCTTGAGGCAATCAAAGCGTGGAAAGAAAATGCAGAGCATCGCGAAACACAGAAGAAAGCCAAAAGTTGGTATAGTAGTTTTTGCGTTCGTGTGTGCCGGGTGGAAAGAGAGTATGGCTTTTAGCGTTCTGCCTAACCCTGCGTTCGAGAGGGACGCCGCAAAAGCGCGGCGCCCCTCAACTTTACGTTAGGCGGAGCGAGACCTTCGCCATTCACATCCGACCTACTACTACAGTAACGACCAAAGACCATCCACACTTAAGGAGTATCAAACAAGATGAAATGCACAGATATGACCATACCGCTTGTGTCAGTGATCACCCCCGTCTACAACGGTGCTGAGTACATCGCCGCATGCATCGACTCAGTCGCCCACTCAGTGACCTGTGGACGCATCGCCATCGAGCACATCATCATCGATGACGGCAGCACCGACGGGACCGTCGCCGCTATTGACCGGGCCATCGCCCCCCCCCCCCCCCCCCCCCCAGTACCTACGAGGGCCGCCTCGTGCGCATCCCACACTCTGGCAAGCCAGCCTACGCCCGCAACCGGGGCATCGAGGCCGCCAAGGGCAAGTATATCTTCTGCCTCGACCACGACGACATCCTCCTGCAGAACACCCTGCGCAACCTGGCCAGCCACCTGGAGACCACCACCGCCAGCGAGATCGCCTACGGCGACTTCCTCCGCTGCAACAGCGCCATGGTCTACGAGATCGGCCGGGACTACTATGGTTGGCCTCACCCGAACGGCCGCGCTGCCCTCTACTCCATCTTCAAGGGCGACCACTTCTACCAGCACTCCTTCATGTTCACCAAGAGGCTGTGGCACCAAGTCGGCGGCTACGACGAAGCCATCACCTACGGCGAGGACCTCGACCTCTGCATCCGCTTCATCCTCGCCGGCCATCTCCCCATCCACCTGCCCATCACCACCCATATGCACCGCGAACACGGCAAGAACCTTACCGCCTGCTACGAGTACCGCTCCGTCTGGCTCGCCGAGAGACAGGCCCACTACCGCAAGTACATGCACCAGCTACCTCTCCACCTGACTCCCGACCAGATCAGCGACATCCAGGACGCTCTCCAGATCGCCGCCAGCACCCACCTGAACGGCCCGCTCAGCCAGAAGGCGGCCGCTGCCCTAGTAAACATGGGGTCAGGCTTTGCAATCACGTGTCCGGCCTAACATGGCGTTCGAGAGGGACGCGCCAAAAGCGGCGCGCCCCTCAACTTTACGTTGGGCGTCTTAGGAAACCGATTCTCGCATTGACGCAAGTTCGCAATATTGCTAACATTCATTCATGGCATTTTCTGTTGAGTATTTCCATGAGCGAGTGCAGACCGAGATCGACTCTTGGCCTGCCGACGTT
>JAUYSN010000020.1 GCA_030696235.1 Sulfuricella sp.
GCAGCGTAACCAGGTCCGTTCCGGCGCGAAATTCCGGCCCGTGCGCAGCCTGCCCGATCATCGGGGAAAGCTGTTCGCTGCGGACGAAGTTGCCGACATTATCGATATGACAGGTCGCACAGGAGAAATTCAGCTGGCCGCGGCGGCTATAGTAATGCGTCTTGCCTTTCTCGTACGCAGCCAGGGCAGCAGGGCCCTCCACCTTGACCTGCACTTTCATTCCGTCCGACAAACTCTTTACATATGCCGACAACAACCCGAGTGCATCGCTGCCATACTTCAACTCCGGTTCGTCATTGCGCCGCAAGCAGGCATTGAGCGCGTTCTCGAAAGTGATGACCTTGCCGCTGGCATTGTCGAAATAGGGATAGCTGCCAGCCACATTCTTTCCGCCATTGGGAAAGCACGAGGAGAACTTCTTGCCGTTCTTGAACGGCCTTTCCCATATTTTCCTGCCCTCATCGACATCATTGACGAAAGGCGGGAAAATCATGATGCTTTCATACTGATCCAGGGCGTCTTTATTCAAAGACAGGGCGCCCAGCACATAATCTTCATACTTTACGCCAGGAAGGCGCTGCTTGTAATGCTCGGCCAATGCCTTGCGATCCTCGGCAGGCCCGGCGCTCGCAGCAAGGCTCGCACCCAGGAACAGGCAGGCCAGAATAGCGGTGAGTCTCCGTCTCATCATCATTCCTTTCGCAGAAATCGTTATAGTTTTTTGTGTTGCATTGGCCGGACAAGAAGCATCCGGCCAAGCTTGATCAGGCAATGGCCGCCTCGCCGCTAATTTTTCCGCCTTTGTTGTCCACCGCATTAATCATGATTTTGTCGCCGGCCTTGGCGCCCTTGATCTTGAAACCCAGAAAGGGATTCTTGGCAATTGCCGCACCCCACTGCGCTTCCAGCACGGTCTTGTCGTTCAGGGTGGCCACGACGTGATTGATGAAGTAGGCGGGAATCAATTGCCCGGTTTTGGCATCCTTGCGCAAACCGGTCTCCATGATGTGATTTATCAGCGCTTTTACATCGGCGACATCGCCTTGCAGCGTCGCGCGAATTTTCATTCCTTCAGCCATGTTCGTATCCTTGTCAAATAAAGTGAATATTCAAATCCATTCAATGCTGATCAACCGCCGCAGCCGCCGATCGTCACCTTGACTTCCTTGGTGGCGGTGTAAGCCTTGCCGCCGGCTTTCACTGCCACCCTGACGTGGGAAGTGTTGGCCATCTTGATGCGTGTAGAAACGTATCCTTCAGCACCATTGGAAAACTCGAAATCAGCGATCAAGGGATTCTGGTTCTTGTCTACAAAGATCATGATGGAAGTGGTGCCGGGAATTTTGCTGGTCACTTCTACCGGAACCACCGCACCATTCTCGGCAATATCCGGCGCCTTGATCAGGATGTCCTTGCTCTCGGTGGCACCAGTAACATTCAAGCCCTTCATCGCATCCGCCGTGGTCGTGGCATCAAATGCCACCTTGTTCCATTCCGCCGCCAACACCTGACCAGGCCTGAGCAGGCCCGCAGCAATCGCGACCGCTACCGTTCCGGCAGCGCCGGTGCTCTTCAAAAAAGTTCTACGCAGTTGATTCATCATTCGTTCTCCGAATAAATA
>JAUYSN010000029.1 GCA_030696235.1 Sulfuricella sp.
TCTCTGTTTTTCCTTCGCGTTCCCTCGCGTCCTTCGCGGTTAAAGGTTTTGTTTTGTTATCGGCATTGCTTCCGGCGGCAGTCCAGGCTGCGCCCGACGTGCAGAAGCTCTACGGCGAGCATTGCGCCGCCTGCCACGGCGCGGAGCGCTTGGGCGGCACCGGGCCGGCGCTGCTGCCGGAAAATCTGGCGCGCCTGCGCCAGCCGGAGGCGTTCAAGACCATTGCCGAAGGGCGCATTGCCAGCCAAATGGCGGGCTTCGCCGACAAGCTCGCCAGGGAGGAGATCCAGGCGCTGGTGGGCATGATCTACCTGCCGTTGTCCAAGGCGCCGGTGTGGGGGGCGGATGAAATCATTACCTCGCATCTCCAGCACGTCGCCGAGGCTCTGCCGGATAAGCCAGTGTTCGACGCCGACCCGCTTAACCTCTTTGTGGTGGTGGAAGTGGGCGATCACCACGCCACCATCCTGGATGGCGACAAGCTCGAACCGATCCATCGTTTCCAGACCCGTTTCGCTCTGCACGGCGGGCCGAAATTCAGCCCGGAAGGCCGCTTTGTGTATTTCGCCTCGCGCGACGGTTGGGTCAGCAAGTTCGATATCTACAATCTGAAAACCGTGGCGGAGGTGCGCGCCGGCATCAACACCCGCAACATCGCCGTGTCCGGCGATGGCAAGACGGTGCTGGTGGGCAATTACCTGCCCCACTCCCTGGTGCTGCTGAATGCCGAGGATCTCTCCCTGATCAAGGTGATCCCGACCGCCGATCAGTCCGGCAAGACTTCGCGCGTTTCCGCGGTGTACCAGGCCGAGCCGCGCGGCAGCTTCGTCGCGGCGCTGAAGGACGTGAAGGAGGTATGGGAAATTCCCTACGGGGAGAAGGATTTCCCGGTGCGGCGCATCGCCGTGGATAACTATCTCGATGACTTCTTTTTTGACCAGACTTACCGTCACCTGATCGGCGCCGCACGGGACGGGCAGAAGGGGCAGGTGATCGATCTCGATTCAGGCAAAAAAGTGGCGGAGCTGGAACTGCCGGGCATGCCTCACCTGGGTTCCGGCATTACCTGGGAATATCAGGGCCGCCAGGTGATGGCGACGCCCAATTTGAAAGAATCGCTGGTGAGCGTGATCGACATGACCACCTGGCAGACGGTGAAGCAGGTCGAGACGATCGGCCCCGGCTTCTTCATGCGCAGCCATGAAAACACGCCCTATGCCTGGACCGACGGTTTCAGCAGCGGCAACCCGGCAAGCCGCGATGCGATGACGCTAATCGACAAGCGCACCCTGGAAGTGGCGCAGATTCTGCGCCCGATTCCGGGCAAGACTGCGGCTCATGTGGAATTCACCCGCGACGGCAAATATGCGCTGGTCAGCGTATGGGAGATGGATGGCGCACTGGTGATCTACGATGCGGCCACGCTCAGGGAGGTCAAGCGTTTGCCGATGAAGAAGCCGTCCGGCAAGTACAACGTCTACAATAAAATCACCCGGTCAGCCGGGACCAGTCACTGATTTACTGTTGGCCGTAGGCGCGAAGTTTGTCCATATCCAGGATGGTCACGTCCTTGCCTTTGACATTGATCAGACCGGCGGCGGACAAGTCGTGCAGGACGCGGGAAAAGGTTTCCGGCGAGATGTTGAGGCGCGAGGCGATCACGGTTTTGCTGGCGGGCAGGTTGACGTG
>JAUYSN010000042.1 GCA_030696235.1 Sulfuricella sp.
ATTTCCAGATGCGGACTGTTCTTCGCGGCGGCGAAGCTGTCGGCGGTGACGTAGTAAATCTTGTCCTGGCCCTCCTTCATGCGACCTATATAGTCGGCAAAGGAAACGCTCTGCTCGGCGGTATCGGCATGGGTCGAGGCAAAGCGCAGAAGCTTGGCGATGCGCTCCTTGTTGGCGTGGTCCTCGCCGACGCCTTCCTTGATCGCCTTGCCGAACTCGCCCCAGAACTTGGCGTATTTCTCCTGGTCGTTCCCCGCCAGGTCGTCGAGCAGTCCGAGCACCTTCTTCACCGATCCGGCGCGGATCGCGTCGATATCCTTGCTGTGCTGGAGGATCTCGCGCGAGACATTGAGCGGCAGATCGTTGGAGTCGATCACCCCGCGCACGAAGCGCAGGTAGCGCGGCATCAGCTGTTCGGCGTCGTCCATGATGAACACCCGGCGCACGTACAGCTTGATGCCGTGGCGCACCTCGCGGTCCCACAGGTCGAACGGGGCACGGGCCGGAATGTAGAGCAGCTGGGTGTACTCCTGCTTTCCCTCTACCTTGCTGTGTGTATAGGCCAGCGGCGGCTCGAAGTCATGCGCCACATGCTTGTAGAATTCCTCGTATTCCTCGGCGGTCACTTCGCTCTTCGGCCTTGCCCACAGCGCACTGGCGCGGTTCACCGTTTCATCCTCTTCGGTGAGCCGGCTTTCCTGCTTGTCGGCATCCCATTCTTCCTTCTGCATCAGGATGGGCAGGGTGATGTGGTCGGAATACTTCTTGATGATGCTCTTGATGCGCCAGCTGTCGAGCAGATCGTCCTCGCCCTCGCGCAGGTGCAGGATGACGTCGGTGCCACGACCGGCCTTCTCCACCGTTTCCAGGGTGTAGTCGCCCTCGCCGGCGGATTCCCAGCGCACGCCGTGCTCAGAGGTCAGCCCGGCGCGGCGAGTGATCAGCGTAACCTTGTCTGCCACGATAAAAGCGGAATAGAAGCCCACGCCGAACTGGCCGATCAGATTGGCATCCTTGGCCTGGTCGCCGCTCAGCGCCTCGAAGAACTGGCGCGTGCCGGATTTGGCGATGGTGCCGATATGCTCGATCACTTCCTGGCGCGACATGCCGATGCCGTTGTCGGAAATGGTGATGGTGCGCGCTGCCTTGTCCTGGCTGATGCGTATCTTCAGGCCGGAATCGCCTTCGAACAGCGCATCGTCGGCGAGCGCCTCGAAGCGCAGCTTGTCTGCGGCATCCGAAGCATTGGAAATCAGCTCGCGCAGGCAGATTTCCTTGTTGCTGTAAAGGGAATGGATCATCAGCTTCAACAGCTGACGGACTTCAGTCTGGAAACCCAGTGTTTCCTTGTGTGCTTCTACGGTCATGTTGTTTTTTCTCCAGTTGCGAAAACCGTAACTTGAATAAGGGCTAACGCAGCAAATTCAAGAGGGCAATCTACCTAAAAACGGCCAATATGCGGCATCGCCATCAAGGTAAATATCCGTTCGTCCTGAGTAGCGCGGTTTCTCGCGCGTATCGAAGGATGCGGGTTCATCGGTTCGTGTCAGCGATCCGATTTTAGGCGTTAATGAGTTTAAGCAATGCGTCGATAGTCAGCTCATGCCGGCGGCACGTTTGCAGGCAAGCTGAGTCAAAATGCGTGGCGTAATTCTGGCTTTGCGTTGCGTCGTTATTGACGAAGGGTGCGAACTGCTTTTTCAGCGCTGGTGCATTGCCGTTGGGATTTTCCTCCAACACGCGCAGCATCAGGGCCTCAAAACAGGGCTCCGATGTGAGCACCTGAATTTTCTTTTTCTTCGCCAGCTT
>JAUYSN010000043.1 GCA_030696235.1 Sulfuricella sp.
GCTGTCGCTTCTGATGGCGCTTACCGGCGAACGCGACTAGATACCGCGCAGCATCATGAGAGGGCGGCCGTGGCCGCCCTTTTTTATTTCTCGAACAGGGCGATGGATTCGACATGCGCCGTATGCGGGAACATGTTGACCACGCCGGCGGCTTTCAGGACATAGCCCTTGGTATGCACCAGCACTTCTGCATCACGCGCCAGCGTGGACGGACTGCACGACACGTAGACGATGCGCTGCGGCCCGTCTTCCGTCAGCGCCTTGATCACTTCAAGCGCGCCGTCGCGCGGCGGGTCGATCAGCATCTTGTCGAAATGCCCTAATTTTTTCAGGCCGATTGCATCCGCCTCAAACAGATTCGCCTCGACAAACCGTGCCCGCGCCGATAGCCCGTTGCGCTCGGCATTGGCTTGCGCACGCCGCACCAGGGCGGCGCTGCCTTCAACCCCCACCACGTCGGCGCCACGCCGGGCGATCGGCAGGCTGAAATTGCCCAGCCCGCAGAACAGGTCGGCGATACGCTCGCCCGGCTTGGGGTCGAGCAGGTTAATTGCGCGCCGCACCAGTACGCGGTTGATATCCGGGTTGACCTGGGTAAATTCGGTGGGTCGAAACGGCATCACGATGCCGAAATCCGGCAACGTGTAGTTGAGCTCCGGGGCATCCAGCGGGTAAAACGGTTGCACCGTATCGGGGCCCTTGGACTGCAGGAAGAACTGGACCCGATGCCGGTCCGCGAATGCCCGCAGCAACGCTTCATCCTGTTCATTCAACGGGTCCATGATGCGCAGCACCAGCACGTCGACATCCTGACCCAGCGCCACTTCCACCTGCGGCAAACGCTCGCGGATCGAAAGCTGCTCGACCAATGCGCGCAGCGGCATGAGCAGGGCGGAAATGCGCGGGGGCAGCACTTCGCAGCTCTCCATATCGGCGATAAAGCTGCTGCGCTTTTCATGGAAGCCAACCAGGACGCGCTCTTTTTTCCGCACATATTTGACCGATACCCTCGCCCGGTGGCGGTAGCCCCAGGGCGGGCCGTAGATGGCGGCCAGCATTTCCTCTGCCCGCACCTTGCCGATATGCCACAGGTTGTCTTCCAGCACGCGCTGCTTGGCAGCGACCTGTGCCCCAGCCTCCATGTGCTGCATGCTGCAGCCGCCGCACAGTCCGAAATTCGGGCAGCGCGGCGTGACGCGCATGAAGCTGGGCTTGAGAATTTTCGTTGCCGTGGCCTGCTCGTAACTGGGTTTCTTCTTGAAGGTGGAATACTCCACCGTTTCGCCGGGCAAAGCGCCTTC
>JAUYSN010000044.1 GCA_030696235.1 Sulfuricella sp.
CCAGTAAGGGTCATGTCGGCATTCAGCGCAGGCCAGCATAAACCCGCAGAAAACCGCTACGATAGCCAGTTTCCGGCGCCGCTGTCCACCCATTTCAAGGCTCATCGCAAAGACGACATGCTGGAGATGACTTTGCCGAAGCTGGAGAAATCAGTACGGCATACGGTGAAGATCGAATAGGGCTAATCCCCTTCCTTCTTCTTTTTCACCGCTACTTTAGCCTGCCGGGCGAACGACTTTCTGATTTCTGACAATTCCGCCAGCCTCGCCGCGACCCGGCGATTGACGCTGCCCTCCGGATAATTTCCGGAGGCATCTGCTTCCCCAGCCGGCACGCCGGTCATAAGGGCTATCGACTGATCGACATTTTCCACTGCATAGATCCGGAACCGGCCAAGCTCGGCGGCCTCCACCACATCCCGACGCAGCATCAAATGTTTCACGTTGGCGGCGGGAATCAGCACCCCCTGCTCGCCGGTCAGCCCCCGCGCCGCGCAGATATCGAAGAAGCCCTCGATTTTTTCGTTGACCGCGCCGATCGCCTGCACTTGGCCGAACTGGTTCACCGATCCGGTCACCGCCAGGGACTGCCTGATCGGCGCATCCGCCAGGTTGGATAGCAGCGCGCACAGTTCCGCCAGGGAGGCGCTATCGCCCTCTACGAAACCGTAGGACTGCTCGAATGCCAGGCTGGCGGAAAGCGCCAGCGGCTGGTTTCTGGCGTAGCGCGCAGCGAGGAACGAGGACAGGATCAGCACACCCTTGGAGTGGATGGCGCCGGAGAGCTTCACCTCGCGCTCGATGTTGACCAGCTCCCCGTCGCCTAAGCGGGTAGTAGCAGTGATCCGGGTCGGCTGGGCAAAGGCGAACTCGCCCAGTTCAATCACGGAAAGCCCATTTACCTGCCCCGCCATCTCGCCCTCGGTGGCGATCATCAGGGTATCGCGCAGAATCTCCTCGTACAGCCTGGCCCTCAGCCGGTCCAGCCGGTGAATGCGAGTGTCGATCGCCTGCTGAACGGCGGCGGCGTCCACCACTTCGTGACCGGCCTCGCGCGACCAGTAATCGGCCTCGAGCAGCAGGTCGGCCACGCTGCGCATGTGGGTGGAAAGCCTTTGTGCATCGCCGGCCAGGCGCGCACTGTGCTCGATCACCCGCGCCACCGCGCCGCGGTCGAACGGCTGCAAGCCCTCCTTGCGGGTCAGCGTGGAAATCAGCCTGGCATACAGCAGATGGGTGTCGGCGCTGCGCTCGATGCGATCCTCGAAATCCGCCGCCACCTTGAACAGCTCGTCGAATTCCGGGTCATATTCTTGCAGCAGGTAATAGAACAGGCGGTCGCCGAACAGAACCACCTTGGTGTCCAGCGGGATCGGCTCTGGCTCCAGCGATACGGTGCTGACCAGGCTGTACATCTGCCCCAGCGATTCGATGCGGATCTCGCGCGATTGCAATGCCCGCTTCAGGGCCTCCCAGGCAAAAGGCTGCACCAGCACCTTGCGCACGTCCAGCAGCAAATAGCCGCCGTTCGCCCGGTGCAGCGCGCCCGGCTTGATCATGGTGAAATCGGTCACCAGCGCGCCGAACTGGGCGGTATGCTCGACCCGCCCGACCAGGTTGCTGTAGGTCGGGTTGTCCTCGCTGACGATAGGCGCGCCGGGAGTTGCGTCGTGCGTCACCAGCGCGTTCACCTGGTAGCGGTGGAAGGTCTGGTGCGTCACCACGGTCATGCCGGCAAAGCTGGCGGATTCCTCCTGCTTGCGGAAATCGTCCGCGTTCTCGACCACGTCCTGCTGCACCAGGTCGAGGTATTTCAGCACCTCGGGCAGGTCGGCGTAGGCATCCCTCAACTCGTTCACCAGGTGAACAACGGCCGACAGGGTGGTTTCGCGGTTGAGCTGCTTGACCTGCTCCCGCCGTTCCTTCCGCCACTGCGGCATCTGCCGCAGGATTTTTTCCAGCCGTTCCTGCAGCCCGGCGATCACGGCTTCCACCCGCTGCTTTTCCTCTTCCGGCAGCTTCTCGTATTCGTTGGGGGGAATCACCTCATGGTTGTGGGTAGGGGCAAAGGCGAATCCGTCAGGGGTGCGCAACAGCACGATTTCCTGCTTCTCGGCTTCATCTCCCACTTCCTTGAATGCCTGCTCCCGCCGCTTGTTGAATGCCTCCTGGATCGCCTCGGTCTTGGCACGATATTCGTCGCTCTCGAACAGGGCGGGGATCGCAGTCCGCAAATCTTCCACCAACTGCGCCATGTGGCGGCGCAGTTCGGCGCCCTTGCCGGACGGCAGCCTGAGCGCCTGGGGCTGGTGCGGATGAGAGAAATTGTTGATGTAGCACCAGTCGGAGGGCTGACGCTCGTCCCGCGCCCGCTGCTCGAGAACCTGCCGCACCATGCTGCGCTTGCCCATGCCGGTGGGGCCGAGAACGAAAAGGTTGTAGCCCTCGCGGCGGATGCCGGCGCCGAAGCGTACCGCGTCCATGGCACGCATCTGGCCGATGATTTCGGCCAGGTCTTCCAGCTCGGCCGTGGTCTGGAATCCGAACTGTTGGGGATCGCAGGGTTGATAAAGCTGGTTGGGTTGCAGCGGTGATAGGATGGTCATTTTTATCTTTCTTGAGAAGACGACACGCTCTCGTTTTTATTATAGGGTACCAAGTCTCAGTTATCTGGCTGCAAAGTCACATGCAACTCTATCAAGGAGGCTCCTGGTTTTGAGTTTTCTATAGAGGCCACCAGCCGCTGCGGTGTTGTTCGCCAGCCAGATCGCGCAGCTTCTGGTAAAGACTCCGCTCCTCGGACGATAGGCGTTCCGGAATATGCACCCGGATGCGCAGGAAAAGATCGCCGTGTTGCCGGCCGCCGAATTCGGGCAGCCCCTTGCCGCGAACACGCAGCACCGTATCATGCTGCGTGCCAGGCGGGATGGTCACCTCGGCAGAACGATCCAGCGTCGGCACCTTCAGCTTCGTGCCCAGAACGGCATCGGCCACCGAAATCGTCTCGCTGCGCCAGAGATCGGCGCCATCGCGCTCGAAGCGCGGATCGGGCGCACTGCGCACCACCACGAACAGGTCGCCCGGTTGCCCCCCCTGCTCCCGGCTCGGCATGCCGCGACCGGGAATACGCAGGGCCATCCCCTCCTCTACTCCGACCGGAATCGTGACGCTCAGGACTTCTTCGTGGGTTGTCTTGCCCGTGCCGCCGCAAGACGGGCAGGGCTTGTCGATCACGCTGCCCCTGCCCAGGCAGGCCGGGCAAATGCTGATCTGCTGGATGAGGACATTGCTTTTGTCGCGGGTTTCGCGGCGGCGGATGGTCTGCTGGCCGGTGCCGTTGCATGCGCTGCAAACCCGTGGCTGAGTGCCCGCTGCCGCGCCACTGCCGTGGCAGGCCGAACAGGCTGTTTGATACGGCAGGCGAACCTTCTCCTCGCCGCCGGAAATCACTCTCTCCAGCGGCACGACCAGCTCGACCTCGATATTCGACCCGCGCACCGGGCCGGCCTGGCGGCGATGGAAAAAATGATTGAACAGCCCGCCGCCCGGACCGAAATCGAAGTTGAGCCCGCCGAACAGGTCTTCGAAATCGATGCCGCCGAACAAGTCCTCGCGGCTGAACCCGGCCACGGCTTCGAACCCGCGGGCATCATATTCGGACCGCTTTTTCGGATCGGAGAGCACGGCGTAGGCTTCGGCGATTTCCTTGAAGCGCTCCTCGGCGCCCGGCTCCTTGTTGCGGTCGGGGTGGTACTGCAGGGCGAGCTTGCGGAAGGCATCCTTGATCGCCTTGCCGTCGGCGTTTTTCGGAACGCCAAGCACCTCGTAGTAATCGCGTTGGGCGGTTGCGATGATGATTCCTTCAGCTAAAACTTATTAACGGCAATTCATTTACCACAGAGACACAGAGGCACCGAGAAAGAAAAAACGAGCCCTCTGGGCGCGTTCAATGCTTGCGCACCAAGCAATTAGTTGTCAAAAAGTTTCATGTCACCGCCAAAATAAAGGATTCATTCAACTATTCTTCTTGTTTTTAACTCTGTGCCTCTGTGCCTCTGTGCCTCTGTGACTCTGTGGTTATCTGCTTTTCCAGGATTAACCATGCCCTACCGCGCTTCCTTGTACTCGGCATCCACCACCCTGCCGCGCGGCCCGGAGCCGCTTGGCCGGGCTTCGCCGGCAGCAGCGCCTTCTTCGGTTTTTTCTCCCGGATAGGGGGTCTGCGCATACACCCCGGCACCAGGCTGCTGGGCATAGATCACCGCACCGGCTTCCTTCAGCACCTTCTGCAAGGCTTCCGCGCGCTCGGTGGCAAGCCGGGCGTCACGCTTCACCAGCGCCTCCTTCACCTCGCGCAGCGCGGCCTCGATCCGGCCCTTGAGTTCGGCGGTGAGCTTGTCGCCGAAATCCGCCAGCATCCTTTCCGCCTGGTAGCAGGCAGAGTCGGCCGCGTTCAGCTTGTCCACCTCCTCGCGCCGCTGCTTGTCCTGTTCGGCGTATTGTTCGGCCTCCCGGATCATGCGCTGTTTCTCGGCATCGGATAGCCGGGTCGAGCCGGTGATGCGGATCGACTGGGATTTTCCGGTGGCGGTATCCCTGGCGGTGACGTTGAGGATGCCGTTCGAATCGATGTCGAACGTCACCTCGATCTTCGGCATGCCACGCGGTGCCGGAGCCAAGCCGTCGAGGTTGAATTCCCCCAGGCTGGCATTGTCCGGGGCCATCGGGCGTTCGCCCTGAAAGACGTGGATGGTGACGCTGGTCTGCATGTCGGCGGCGGTGGTGAAAATTTCGGATTTTTTCACCGGCACCGGGGTGTTGCGCGTGATCAGGGGGGTTGCGACGCCGCCCAGGGTTTCGACGCCGAGTGTCAGCGGTGTCACGTCCACCAGCACGATATCGCCCACCTCGCCTGACAGTACGCCCGCCTGGATCGCCGCGCCGGCGGCGACGCATTCCATCGGGTCGACCCCCATTTCCGCCTTGCGGCCGAACAGGTCCTCGAAGAAAGTGCGTACCGCCGGCATGCGGGTCGGCCCGCCTACAAAGACGACCCGGTCAACATCGCGCGGGGTGATGGCGGCATCCCTTAATGCCTGCTCCACAGGGCCGCGGCAGCGCTCGATCACCGAGCGCACCACCCGCTCCAGGTCGGTGCGCGTCAAGTCCAGTTCGAGGTGGCGCGGCTCCCCGCCCGAGGAAGCGATGTAAGGCAGGCTGATGTGCGCGGTGGTGCTGGCGGTCAGTTCGATCTTGGCCATCTCCGAGGCTTCGAGCAAACGCGCAGCGGCCTTGCGGTCGCCGCGCACATCGATGCCGGATTCCGTCCTGAAGCGGTCGGCCAGGTATTCGAAAATGCGCTGGTTCATGTCGGTGCCGCCGAGCTGGGTATCGCCGGAGGTGCTCTTCACCTCGAACACGCCCTTGCCGAACTCCATGATGGTGACGTCGAGCGTACCGCCGCCGAAATCGATCACCGCGATGCGCAGCTCCTGGCCCAGCCGGTCGAGACCGTAGGCGAGCGCTGCCGCCGTAGGCTCGTTCACCAGCCGCGCCACCTCGATGCCGGCGATGCTGCAGGCGTCCTTGGTGGCATTGCGCTGGTTGTCGTCGAAATAGGCGGGAACGGTGACTACCGCCTTGGTTACCGGCTCACCCAGAAAGGCTTCGGCGTCGCGCTTGATTTTCTGCAGCAGGAAGGCGGACAGCTGCTCGGGAGAATACTCGTTATTGCGCAAACGCACCTTCTCGCGCCGCCCCATCTGGCGCTTGAAAGCGGAGGCAGTTCCTTCCGGATTCGACGCTGCCTGACGCCGCGCCGGCTCGCCGACCAGCATCTGCCCGTCGGCGGTCATCGCCACATAGCTGGGAAACGCCTTGCCGCCCAGGCTCACCCCCTCGGCGCTGGGTATGATGACTGGCCGACCGCCGCGCAGCACGGCGGCTGCGGAGTTGGAAGTGCCGAGGTCGATCCCGATGATAGCCATGATTCTCTCCCTGATTTTTTCTTAAAATTCACGCACCATCTTTATAGCCTACTATACTTTCAAAAATAGCAGAAGGCGGTCCGACAATGATCAAAAACACACGCATCCGGCGAACCGGCGCACTAGTCATGGTGGTGCTGGGCGCAATCCTGATGTTTCTCGCCCCGGAAGTCTGGCAGGGTGCCCTGTTGCTCGCCCTGGGCGTAATCATCGAACTGGTCGGCATCACGCTGGAGCACAACGCCAAATAAGGCTATCGGCTACGCTGATATTGCCCCATCAACTCCGCATGGCCGAGAATATGCCCCTGCATGGTCTTTTCCACCACCGCTTTGGCAGGTTTGCCCAAATCCGGCAGAACAACATCCAGCGCATACAGCTTGAAAAAATAGCGGTGGCGTCCCACGGGCGGGCAAGGCCCCCCATAACCCGTGCGCTGCCAGTCGTTCACCCCTTGCAACGTCCCCGGCGGCAGCACCTTTGCCGGAACGCCCTCAGGCAATTCGCCCGCAATGGGCGGCAGGTTGTACAGCACCCAGTGCACCCAGGTCATTTTTGGAGCAGCCGGATCGGGCGCATCGGGATCATCCACGATCAGCACCAGGCTTTTTGTTCCGGCTGGCAATCCGGACCAGGCCAAGGGCGGAGAGAGATCCGACCCATCGCAGGTATAACGTTGCGGGATCGTGCCGCCCTGAAAAAACACCGTGGATGTCAACATCATGTTCCTGCCCTCCTGTTTTCTATCGCCCGCCATGACGGGCAGAACCGCCGCTAACAGCGCCGCCACAGCCATGCGCCGCAGGGCGGCATCATTGCGAATCAAGCTGCTCATCGTCACTCTCGAAAATAGACCACTCGCTTCAATATAGCAGCATCCAGACAAGGGTTTTCCGCCGCTCCTGCATCAGCGCCAGCCAGAGCGGAGCAAGGGAATCCAGGCCAGGAAGAAACGTGCGGCAAAGCACTTGCCCTGCCCAACTGCGGCGCTACAATGAATGAATTTTTCCATAGGGGTATGACGCGATGCGACAGGCTGTGCTGCGGGTATTGGCGTTGCTGGTGTTGCTGATGCTGCTGTTTTACTCCGTCAGTGTGACCGTGGCATGGTGGCGGGATGAGATTGAACTGACGAATGACTGGAACTGGTTCTGGGTAGGCCTGTTACCCATATTGATCGTGTTGTGGTGGCGCTATTTTTCCATCTTCGGCTGCAAGAATCCCGCCTGCCTGCTGCCGGAAGATGAGTCCGTAAAGAAATCGAAATGTCATGAAAATCAATAAATCAACGGGTGGGCTCGTCTATTCCACCGAGCACGGCAAAATGTGTCCCGAGTGCCGGAAACCCCTTGCCGAGTGTGTTTGTAGCCGGAATGCATCAACGCCTGTGTCTGACGGCATTGTGCGAGTCTCCAGAGAGGCCAAGGGCCGCAAAGGGAAAGGCGTTACCCTGATCAAGGGGCTCACGCTGGATGCGCTTGCGCTCGCGCAACTTGGCAAACAACTCAAAACCACGTGCGGCTCCGGCGGCACGGTGAAGGAGGGGGTGATTGAAATCCAGGGCGATCACTGTGAACGGGTGATCGAACATCTCAAGAAGCAGGGCTGGATCGTCAAGCGGGCTGGCGGGTAATTGACCTGCCTCCACCCCGCCACATTCCAACTCGACCGCATTGCCGCCGGGGTTATGCGTCGTTCTCGTAACTCGACGGTGTCACCCCTGCGCGGGCGAGGAATTCGCGCAGCTGCTTGATCAGCATCTTGTCGCAGACATTGCTTTGGTGGGGGTGGTGCAGGAATTCCTCGAAACCGTTGAGCGTCACGTGGAAGCGTGCGCCATGCGCCGAGGCGATACTGGCACCCAGGTGATGCAGCAGGGATTCGATTTCGCGCCAGTGGATGTTGCCGCTGACCGGATCATGGAAGATGGCGTGCAGCAGAT
>JAUYSN010000047.1 GCA_030696235.1 Sulfuricella sp.
CACGTACTTGAGCAGCGGCAACTTCACGCTTTGTTTGACGTTGCGCCATTGCCCCTTAACCAGGGTGAGATAGCGTTTTTCCGTCTCGCCTTCACGCATTGCACGGTGCAGTTCGACTAGGGCACTGCGCTTCTTCGCCAGCAGCAGGACGCCGGAGGTTTCCCGGTCCAGTCGGTGCACCAATTCAAGAAACTTGAATTCGGGATGCTCCAGGCGCATCTGCTCGATCACGCCGCGGCTGATGCCGCTGCCGCCGTGTACCGCGATGCCGGCCGGCTTGTTGAGTGCAATCAGAGCATCGTCCTGATACAGGATATGCCGGGAAAGCACCTGTGGCGCAGCAGCCTTGGGCTCACCGTTATCAGTAGGCCGGGACGAACGTACCGGCGGAATGCGCAGTACATCACCCACGACCAGGCGGCAGGTGGCATCGACGCGCTTGCTGTTGACGCGCACTTCGCCGCTACGCAGGATGCGGTAGACATGGCTTTTCGGCACGCCTTTGAGGTGCTTGAACAGGAAGTTATCGATACGCTGGGATTCGCTGCTTTCGTCGATCGTTACCCAGGTCACGGATTCTTTGCTTAAATCATTCAATTTGCTTATACTTGTGCATTGCGCTGGAGGAAACGGACGCTAAATCCGCCGTTACCGAGACGATTCATGAACGCCAGGATGCGGAATCGGTCGCTACCAGCCTGAAAATCCTGTCGGTTAATTTCGCTCACCACAAGAAAAAGTAGCGATGGTAAACGAATTGCGCGCTCAAAGCACTCGCAGATTTTCAAGTCTCGTTTCAGTAACGGGACTTAAAGAATGACAAACTCGCACCTCTGGCTTAATTTTAATCGTAAATAGGTTAATGACTAATAGTCAGTCACGTTGAATTTCCGGGATGTAGGTCTGGCTTCAGCCTGACATGTCGGGTTAAAACTCGACCTACAATGGCGGCATTTCATGTTGGACCACTAGATAGTCCGTTAAATTTTACGCCAGCCAGTTAGCGCAGCGGTTTGTCTCCCCGTGTGATAAAGAGCGCGGGAGAATATAAAAAATGAAACGCATGTTGTTTAATGCAACGCAAGCCGAAGAGCTACGCGTTGCTATTGTGGATGGTCAAAAGCTCGTTGACCTCGACATTGAATCAGCCGGAAAAGAGCAACGTAAAAGCAATATCTACAAGGGCGTCATCACCCGCATCGAGCCCAGTCTCGAAGCCGCCTTCGTAGATTACGGAACCGAACGTCATGGCTTTCTGCCCTTCAAGGAAGTTTCCCGTGTTAATTTCCTGCTCCCGGAAGGTGCGGACATTTCCCGCGCCCGCATCCAGGATGTCCTGAAAGAAGGCCAGGAACTCATCGTTCAGGTGGAGAAGGACGAGCGCGGCAACAAAGGGGCTGCGCTCACCACCTTCATCAGCCTCGCTGGCCGTTATCTGGTACTGATGCCAAACAATCCGCGAGGCGGCGGTGTGTCGCGCCGTATCGAAGGTGAAGAGCGCAACGAGTTGCGCGACATCATGGCGCAGCTGGATGTTCCCGCCGGCATGAGCATCATCGCGCGCACCGCAGGTATCGGACGCACGCAGGAAGAGCTGCAGTGGGACCTGAGCTATCTGATGCAGCTATGGCTTGCGATTGAAAGCGCCTCCAAACAGCAAAACGGCGCCTTTCTCATCTACCAGGAAGGCAGCCTGGTCATTCGCGCCATCCGCGATCTGTTCCAGCCCGACATCGGCGAAATCCTGATCGACACTGAAGCGATCTACGACCAGGCCGTGCAGTTCATGAGCCACGTCATGCCAGGCAATGTGAACAAGGTCAAACTGTACCGGGATGACGTGCCTCTGTTCTCACGTTTCCAGATCGAGCATCAGATCGAAACCGCGTTTGCCCGGGAAGTCCCCCTACCCTCTGGCGGCGCTATCGTCATCGACCATACCGAAGCGCTGGTGTCGGTGGACGTCAACTCGGCCCGTGCCACCCGTGGCGCGGACATTGAGCAGACCGCATTCAACACCAACCTGGAAGCCGCCGAGGAAGTGGCGCGCCAATTGCGCCTGCGCGACTTGGGCGGCTTGGTGGTGATCGATTTCATCGACATGGAAAGCGCCCGCAACCAGCGTGAAGTTGAAAATCGCTTGCGTGACGGCCTGCATTACGACCGTGCGCGTGTCCAGATGGGCAAGATATCCCGCTTTGGCCTGCTGGAACTGTCTCGCCAGCGCCTGCAACCCTCCCTCGGCGAAACCAGCCACATCGGCTGCCCGCGCTGCAATGGCACCGGTCACATCCGCGGCACCGAGTCTTCCGCTTTGCATATCCTGAGGATCCTGCAGGAAGAAGCCATGAAGGACAGCACGACCGCCGTTCATGCCCAGGTTCCAGTGGACGTGGCCACCTTCCTGCTGAATGAAAAACGTGCGGAAATTCACGAAATCGAATCCCGCTTCAGGACCAGCATCATGCTGATCCCGAACATCCACATGGAAACACCGAATTATTCCGTGGTCAGGGTGCGAAGCGATGAAATGGGTAGCGAGGAAACACCCAGCTACCGCATGGTTGAAATGCCGGCTGAAACCGCCGCAGAAAAAACCTTGTCCGCGGAAGACAAACCGCAACGCCAGATCGCCGCGGTGCGCGGCATCACACCCGGGCAGCCGGCACCGATGGTGGCCGAGGACAAAACCAAGCAAACCTGGTTTGGCAAGGTCAAGACATGGCTGCAAGGCTTGGGTGGCGCTCAGCCGGAAGAAGAGATCAAGCCCAAGACACGCCCAGCGCCCAGCGCCAAGCGCCGCGAACCGCGTAGTGAAGGCCGTGGCGAGGGCCGTGGCGAAGGCCGCGAAGGCAAGCGTGACCGGGATGCGGAGCGAGGTGAACCTCGCCGCACCGAACGCGGAGAAGGTCGTGGCGGGCAAAAGCCGCGCGCTCCCGCTCAGCCGCAAGTAAAGAGGGAAAAGGAGGCTGCCGCCCCTCAGGCGACTGCCCCGGCAACAGCTGAAAAGACGGGAGAAACCGAAGCCCAGGAGCCAAGGAGCCGACGCGGACGCCGCGGCGGGCGGCGTGAGCGCGGGGAGCGTCCGGAAGCACCACGCAACCTTCCTGAAGGTGCCGAAGTTCCAAGCGAGAAAGCGCTCGAAGCTGCTGCTCCAGAGATGGCAAGCACGAGAGTCGAAAAAGTAGAAGCCGCACCTGAGAAGGCATCCGAAGCGTTACTGCCCGTAGTCGTTCAGGAGCCTGCTGCAGTTTCAGTAGCGCCTACCGAGCCATCCAAACCGGTTGAGGTTGAGGCCGCCCCAGCGGCTACCCTGGCTGATGTTGCACTTGCCGCTGCCCCAGTCGACGTCGCGCCAGCCGTTGCCACAGTCGAAGTCGCACCGGCCGCTATCCCAGCCGACATCGCGCCAGCTGCCGCCCCGGCCGAAAGCAAGCCGCGTGCTCCACGTCGTCGCGCTCCACAAGCCGTGCCGGATGACCAAATCGCTTCCAGCGGATTAGTCATGGTGGAAACCAGCCCCGATAAAATCAAGGCGGTTGTAGAAGAAGCCGTAGCCAACGCACCGGAACGGGTACGGCCGCGCCGTGCGCCACGCCCCAAAATCGTGGAAGAAAGCGCTCCGCTGGTCCAGGTCGAAACGCAGCACAAGTAAACTCGCTCTCGCACCCATCGGGAAGCCGCCTATACGCAGCTTCTCGATGGGTCGCGCAATCTAGCGTTACCCCTTTGCGATCTTTCTTGCCAGGATTTCTTCCAGCAAGCCGGATGCAGCATCCTCTACCATATTCAGAACGTTCTCAAATCCCCGATTCCCCCCATAGTAAGGGTCGGGCACCTCGCGTTGGCTGAATCCCCTGCTGAATTCCATGAATAGCTTGAGTTTGTACTGCTCCTGTGGCGGGCAGATTTGGAATAGATTGGCCAGATTTTCCCTGTCCATCGCCAGAATATAATCGAATTCGTGAAAATCCCTGGTGTCAACCTGCCGCCCACGCAGGCTGCTCAGGTCATAACCCCGTTGCAGCGCGGCCTGCTGGGCTCTTCTGTCGGGCGATGAACCGATGTGGTAAGCATGGGTACCAGCCGAGTCGATAATGATCACGTCGGCCTGATCCGCTTCGGATACTTGGTGGCGAAACACCCCTTCTGCGGTCGGAGAGCGACATATATTTCCCATACAGACGAAAAGAACTTTAATCATCACCCTTCCAATCAAAGAAACAAATAGACCTATCGGCACTCATTTCGCAGCACTCCGCGCTACCCCATCCAGCAACTTGATGAAATTCCGCTTCGGCTTAAACTGCACACGCAGCTCCGCCAAGTAGTCGCCAAATTGCCGTGATTGGCTCTGCGCGTTCATCAACCCGCCTACCTTGCGGATCAGCTTGATCGCCTCATCGTAAGCGGTGTTGTTGGTCTGCTCGACGATGGGCGGCACAAGGCGGCGGTAGAGGCTGACCGCGTCATCGGGGCGCGAAGCTTCGAGCATCCCAGCCAGAGCGATCAGCAAATTCCGGTCGCAGATGCCTTCATGCGCAGCCGACCAGGCCGCATCCAAATCTTGCTCCCACAGGGCAATTTCCGCGCGCAGCGAGGTGTTGGGCGTCGAGGGTTTCGGCTTCCAGCGACTCGTTGTGCTCGCCTCGCGCGCAATCACCGCGACAACCAAAGCCAGTGCTCGATTACGCTGCTCTGGCCAGAGGCCGAGCTTGCCGGCAACATCGTGCAGCTTTTTGTAGTGTTCGAGAACTGGCCGTTCCTCGAACTGAATCCAGGTCAGTTGCAGCGCCTCGTCATTGCGTTTGCGCTTGAGGTAGGCAGCCACCAGAAAGTCCCGCAGCCGGTTGTCGGGGCGCTCTGGGAATGCCTTCAGGCCGCGTTCCGCCCATTCCAGCGCCTTGTCCGGCTGCTTGGCCTTGGCCCAGGTTTCTGCGATGTCGAGATAGCTGTAGCAGAACGAAAGATCGCGCGACTTGATCGCCACCAGTTCCTCCACGTCGCCGCTCGCCTCGGCCAGCCTCTCCATGATGCGGGTAATCGTTGCCCGGTGGGCATCGTAGCTGTCCTTCGCATCCCGTGGCTTGAGCTTGCGCCACTCGGTTTCCGCCAGTTCTCGATACCGGCGCAGGCCTTCCTTGCCGAGGACAGCGCGATAGGTGGTGGCATCGAAGCTGCACAGGCCGAACGGTAGCGT
>JAUYSN010000051.1 GCA_030696235.1 Sulfuricella sp.
GTCTGCTCGTCACCAAGGGCGCACGTGCAGCGATTGAAGCCGCTGGCGGCAAGATCGCGGAATAGGACAGATCTTGGCTATTGCAGGTAATTCGCTGCTCAGCGCGGCTGGAGCAGGCAAGTTTGGTGATCTGAAGAAGCGTTTGCTTTTCGTCCTGGCTGCCCTGGTCGTTTTTCGCATCGGTACCTTTATTCCCGTGCCCGGGATTGATCCGATGGCGCTGGAGTCGCTCTTCAAGTCCCAGGCGGGCGGCATCCTCGGCATGTTCAACATGTTCTCGGGCGGCGCGTTGTCGCGCTTCAGTGTTTTCGCACTGGGCATCATGCCGTACATTTCGGCCTCGATTATCATGCAGTTGATGACGGTCGTGTCGCCTCAGTTGGAGCAGCTGAAGAAGGAAGGCGAAAGCGGGCGCAAGAAAATTACCCAGTACACCCGTTACGGCACGGTGTTTCTGGCGCTGTTTCAGGGCTTGGGAATTTCCATCGCACTGGAGTCGCAACCGGGACTGGTGATAGACCCCGGCCTGCTGTTCCGTCTCACGGCGGTGGCGACACTGGTGTCCGGAACGATGTTCCTGATGTGGCTGGGTGAGCAGATCACCGAGCGCGGTATTGGCAACGGTATTTCGCTGATTATTTTCGCAGGTATCGCGGCCGGTTTACCGAGCGCGATTGGCGGCACGCTGGAGTTGACCCGGACTGGAGCCTTCTCCATACCGCTGGTTCTGCTGCTCTTTGTGGGTGCGATTGGAGTTACGGCCTTCGTGGTTTTCGTTGAACGCGGCCAGCGCAAGATATTGGTGAATTACGCCAAGCGCCAGGTAGGCAACAAAATTTATGGCGGCCAGAGCTCGCATCTGCCGTTGAAGCTGAATATGTCGGGTGTGATCCCGCCGATTTTCGCCTCCAGCATCATCCTGTTTCCTGCGACGATTGCAGGCTGGTTTGGTAGCAGCGAGGGGATGAGCTGGCTCAAGGATATCGGTTCCACCCTGTCGCCCGGCCAGCCGCTGTATGTAATGTTTTATGCGCTTGCGATTGTGTTCTTCTGTTTCTTCTATACGGCGTTGGTGTTCAACCCGAAGGAGACTGC
>JAUYSN010000056.1 GCA_030696235.1 Sulfuricella sp.
TCGGAGCAGAGCAGGTAGATATCCCCCGGCAGCACGTCCTCTTCGCGCACATCCACCTCTACCGTTTCCTCTTTGCCCAGAGCTCGAGTAACCAGGTTGCGGTTGTGTGAAAGCTTGGCGTCCCCGGAATCGATCAATCCGGCTGCAACCTGACCCTGCAGCAATGAGTGGTCCATGGTGAGTTGTTCAAGCCGGTCATAGCGCAAACGGTAAAGGCGTGAATCACCGACATGGGCGATGGAAATGCGATCTTCGTGGAACAGGGCGAGCGTCAGCGTCGTTCCCATCCCCTGGCACTGCGAATTTTTCCGCGCCACCCTCAAGATCATCTGGTTGGCCTTTTCCGCCGCCCACTTCACGGCCAGCGCCTGGGGCGAGTATCTTTTGGCCGTGTCGTTCTCCACAGGCTCCGGGTTCCCCAGCGCAGTGGCCAACTCCTCTTTGACGACCGAAATCGCCAAGGCGCTTGCCACATCACCGGCCATATAGCCGCCCATGCCATCAGCCAGCGCCATCAGACCGATCTCGCTGTCGGTGGCAATGCTGTCTTCATTGAATTTGCGCACTACGCCGGTATCCGTGGCGCTGGCGAATTCAACCCTGCTTTGTGCTGTCATGCGTTCGGTTCCCCCTGAAAAACAGCCGTCCCTGGTCGCGCCATCATAGCAATAATGGTTGAGAACGTTAACAACATTGGATATTCTTAAATTTTTACCGTAAGTTTTACACCCCGCCTGGCCGGTGCACAAGAACCTCTTCCCATGGTGAATTCGGCTTGACACGGAACAGCTAAAAATCTACTGTTATGGGTCTTCGACGGGCGCCTCTTCACCATAAATTCAGCATCGGTTATTCATGGAAATCGAAAAACTGGGCCGTTACGAAATCCTGTCCGAGTTAGGGCAAGGCGCCATGGGCGTAGTCTACAAAGCAGTCGATCCGCTCATAGACCGCACCGTCGCCATCAAGACCATCAATCTCAACCTGTCCAGAGACGAGCTCGCGGATTTCGAGGAGCGCTTCAACCGCGAAGCCAAATCCGCCGGTCGCCTGAACCACCCCAACATCGTCACGATCTACGATGTAGGCAGAGCCGATCACGTCGCCTTCATGGCGATGGAATATCTGGAAGGCCGCGAACTGAAGGAGATCATCGCTTTCGGCGAGGTGCTGCAACCAGACAGGGTCGCCGAGATCACCGCCCAGATCGCCGACGCCCTGGCGTTCGCCCACGACCATGGCGTTGTCCACCGTGACATAAAACCTGCCAACATCATGGTACTGCGCAATGGCAGCGTGAAAATCACCGACTTCGGCATCGCCAAAATGTCGTCCGGGTCCCGAACCCAAATCGGCATCATTCTCGGCTCGCCCAAGTACATGTCTCCAGAGCAGGTTACCGGCAAACCTGTGGACGGCCGCTCCGACATTTTTTCCCTGGGGGCAGTGCTCTACGAATTGCTCACCGGCAAACCCGCTTTTGGGGGCGGCGACAGCACCCTGACCACCATTATGTACCAGGTGCTGAATGAAATGCCGGCGCCGCCGGCAGACGTCAATTCCTCCATTCCCATGGCGTTCGATGATATTGTCGCCCGGGCGCTGGCCAAGGCACCGGAAAACCGCTATCAATCCGCACGGGAAATGGCCGACGACCTCAGAAATTTCAGGAATCTGACCGCCACTTCACCATTGACTTCCGCCGGGAAAATATCCGCCGCAAAGACAGTAAACGACGGGGATGCCACCGTTGTATTGAATGCAAGTAAAATTCCGGCAGCTTCCCGCTGGAGCAGCGGGAAAAAGCGGGCAGGCCTTGTAGTCGCTGCAATTTTTGTCGCAGCCACCGTACTATTCGTCACATCCAGTCGCGAGTCCGCAGTGACAGCAGTCGATGATAAAAAACCGACT
>JAUYSN010000068.1 GCA_030696235.1 Sulfuricella sp.
CCTGTCCACCGCAGCCAGGCGCAATGCATAGCGCTGGTCATCCAGAGCGAACACGGTGAACTGATTCGGTTTATCCATAACGCTTGCCGACCTTCGATAGTCAAACTTCCAAGAAACTGTCTTAAGGCAATTCATTAGCACCCTGAAGGGCATAAAAGGCACAGCGTTGAGAAACAAGAGAATAGAGCAGAATTCACCTTCACCTTATTGGTGAAGGGTATTGCTCTGGCAACAGATTGTTTTGCGAGTTGGGCAACTTGTTGCCCATCCCTGCGAACCCGATTTCTCTGTGACTCTGTGGTGAACTGCTTTTTCCAGGTTAAAAGTTGCTGCATTACCACATCCCGCATTTTCCAAACGGGCTTACTATGAAAATGGCATTTATTTCCATCTCATCCAGAATTTAAAACCCGTCTAAACACACTGTTAAGGCTAGCACACAAAGCCAGGATGTAAAGCCGGATGGCATAAGATCAACGATTCGAATCATCGGCGTCAGAACTGGGTTAAGGTTACCAAAATTTGGTCAGCAATCTTTGTCTAGTGTATTAAACTACATACGTAACACACTGTAGATAATTGATAATTTATTGTGGGACGCAACTTGATACGGAACTTTGGAAGTTCAGCCTATGAATTCGCAAGTGGCTGAAATATTTGAGGAGGGATTACTGTTTTTTCGTTGTAGCTACACCGCTCACGATTCGCTCTCAACCCATTGCACGGAAAACCTAACCAGTTCCGTGGCATTTTTTAGTCCCAGCTTTTCCTTGATATTGGTGCGGTGCGCTTCAACAGTTTTCACACTGCGATTTAGCTCTGAGGCAATATCTCTGGTTCTGAGACCCTTACCGATGAGCCGCAGAACATCAAGCTCCTTGTCGCTTAGGTGAGACACTGGGGACGTTGGGGTTTCGAATCGGTTGTCAATGATCCGCTGCAGTATCTTCGAGCGCATTTTATCGCTGACATAAACTTCGCCGCTCAATATCTGCCTGATTGCAATCAAGACCTTTTCTGTGGCCTCCTGCTTCATGATGTAGCCTTTTGCGCCGGCCCTCAACGCCCTTTCGGCGTAGAGAGTTTCATCAAGCATGGAAATCACCAGAATCTGAATTTCTGGAAAACGTGAACGCAGGATTTTGACTAGCTCGATACCAGAAATGCCCGGCAGCGACATGTCAACAAGAGCGATGTCAGTGTTGCAGCAACCGTTGTTTTTGGCGATTGCCTCCAGGGCCTGATCCGCATCTCCCACCTCGCAGCAGACTCGCATGTCGTCTTCGCGGTCGATGAGTTGAGCGATGCCCTGCCGCACGATAGGATGGTCATCGACAATCAGTATGTTACTTTTCTTCCTGGGCTCAGTAGAACCCTGATGCCGGGCTGCTGGTGGCATTATTTTTTCCTTCATGGCCACGATATGGATATCGGTTCTTGTTTTTAGACTTTTTCTGTTTTCGTACACTATCATGGGATCATGACATGTGAAAGTGTATTCTAATGACAGCTTCTCGTTATTTTCTGTGTTCAGAGAAGGAAACGCCATTCATGGCAGCGAAATCGGCAATCTGACCGAGCAGCCTCGGCAGCATCCGGTTAGCAGCGATGACTCCTCCGTAAGGGTCGTCGGTAGGCGCGGCTTCGACCGCATCGAATACCTGGGTTGCCAAAACACGGTAGCTCGCCTGCTCTACCAGCTGGACGCGCAGCTTCATGTGCAAGCGACTGGGCGAGGGTGTAAATTCCTGTTGCATCAAGGTGATTTCGGTATCCAGACGCAGGTCGCCCTTCACCATGCCGTCAGCGGACGTTACCGCATTGAAGCCTGTCCGCAGCTCCAGCGCGCGCACCAGAAGTGGGCCCAGCATCTTTGCTGGCGTTTCAGCCCAGCGATTTTTGGCAAAATATTCGAGCCTATGGGGTTGACGTACAAAGGCCATGCGCACGGTGTCGTAACCAGGCGCAGCGCGAGGCGGACTGACCGTCAGCACGAGAGGGATGGGTTTGATCTGTTCTGTGCGGTCAAATTGCGCTTCCAGCAGATAGGTGCGTACCGATTCTGCTTCGGTCGGGCGCAAGGTGGAGCAGCCTGCCAGCACCAAGGCGACCAGCGCAGCGGCGATTTTGGTATCCAGTTTTTTTCCGAAGATATGTTTCAATTCTCTTCCCTCCCCTATTCGCCAGGCCCTGGCTCAGGCTGAGGCTTGCCAAACAGAAGTGTGTTTGGGTTGCGTTCCAGTTGATCGCTGACACGACGCAGAGAAGCGCTCAGATCTCTCAGGTCGTCCACCAGCAACTGTATGCCCTGCAGCGTGCCGGGCACGGCAGATGCAGAGCGGGAGGTCTCGTTGGCCAGTCGCTCGACCGCTTCGGCGCTACGCCCTGCCCGTTCAATCAGGCGACCCAGATCGGCGCTGGCACGGGCGCTGTGTTCCAGAGTTTTGGCTGCATTGTTCACGCCGGCTTCGATAGTCGCGGAACGCGCCGCCAGCACGCGCGTTACCGTATCGATTTGTGCGAGGCTGCGCTTGAAAGCGCGGCGATTGTCTTCGTCCAGCACCGCATTAACATTGTCGGAGACGCGGCTGACGTTCGCCAGCAGGCTGGTCAGCGCCGTATCCATGCGCGCCATCAGCGATGGTCCGGTGTGAATCACCGGGTATTTCTCATCGCGCCTTGGCTTCAATAGCGGGGACTGCAGGCTGCCGCCGGTAAGCTCGACGTAGGCGATACCCGTCAGCCCCTGAGTGCGCAGTACCGCCACCGAATCCTCCTTGACCGGCGTGCCGCGCTCAATTTTGAGCAGCAGCCGTACCCTTTCGGAGTTGGCGGGGTCCAGTGTAATGTCGCGGACATTGCCGACTGCAACGCCACGGTATTTGACTGGTGCATTCAAATTCAGCCCTGAAACCGATTCGTTCATGTAAGCGTAATAGGTATCGTAAATTTTGTAGTATCTGCCACCGGTTCCGAGCCAGAGGAGAATGGCAATCAGCGCTGCAACCAGCGTCAAGGTGAACAGCCCGACGATAGTAAAATTTACTTTCGATTCCACGTTTGCTCCCAGGCCGCACGCCCACGCGGTCCGTAAAAATATGCACGCACCATGGGATGATCCGATTTGGACAGCTCCTCCATGGTACCCTCCCCCAGCACGTGCCCATCGCCCAGGATCGCCACCCGGTCGGCTACGCCCCATAATAGATCGATGTCATGGGTGATCATCAGGATGGTCAGTCCAAGCAATTCTTTCAAGTGCCGCACCAATTCGTCAAGGCTGTTAGCACTCAACGGGTCGAGGCCGGCAGTGGGTTCGTCCAGGATCAGCAGCTCCGGATCGAGCGCGATGGCACGTGCCAGAGCCGCCCGCTTGCGCATGCCGCCGGAAAGCTCGGCGGGGTATTTGGCTCCGGCGCTGTCCGGCAGTCCCACCAGAGCGATCTTGATGGCGGCGATCTCGTCGATCAATTCACTGCTCAGATCGGTGTGCTCACGCAGCGGCATGCCGACATTCTCCGCTACAGTGAGCGCGCTGAACAGTGCGCCGCGCTCGAACATGACCCCTAGGCGGCGGCGCATGATCGCGGCCTGATCGCCGCTCATACCCTGCACTTCACAGCCAAACACCTTGATCGATCCGGATTCAGGTTGCTGGAGCTGGATGATTTCGCGCAACAGCGTGGACTTTCCGCAGCCGCTGCTGCCAGCCAGCGCAAAAATTTCGCCGCGTTGAACGACGAAGTTCACGTCATCATGCACCACCGCATTGCCAAAGCGGGTGTGAAGGTGGCGGATTTCAATAATCGGCTCGTTAGCGCCATTCATATTTTCAGCCAGTTGAGGATCACGGAAAACAGGGCATCGAAAACAATCACCAGAAAAATTGCCTGTACCACGCTGACTGTGGTCTGGCGGCCTACACTGTCGGCGCTGCCGCTGACCCGGAAGCCCTGAAAGCAACCCACCAGTGCGATAATCGCGGCAAAAACCGGGGCCTTGCCGAGGCCAGCCAGAAAAGAGCTCATTTTGATGGCATCATCGAAGCGGTCGAGAAAATCGGCAAAACCGACATCGAGCTGGGTTTGGGCCACGATCATTCCACCCAGCACGCCAAGGATGTCCGCGTATACCGTGAGCAACGGCAGCGCCACCAACAGCGCCAGCATCTTGGGCAACACCAGCAGTTCCATGGGAGAGACGCCGATGGTGTGCATGGCGTCGATTTCCTCGGTGACTTTCATGGTGCCGATCTGTGCCGCGTAAGCCGATCCGGAGCGTCCGGCGACGATGATAGCAGTCAGCAGCGGCGCCATTTCGCGCAAGATGGAAAGTCCCACCAGGTCGGCCACGAAGATATTGGCACCGTAACGTACCAGTTGCACCGCGCCCTGGTAGGCGACGACCATTCCCATCAGGAAGGCCAGCAACCCAACGATGGGCAAGGCATTGAATCCCGCGATCTGCAGGTTGTACAGGATGGCTCGCCAACGGATGCGTGAGGGGTGCGCCAGAGAGCGCAGCATGGCAACGACGATTTCACCCAGAAAGGCAAGAAGCCCGTTGAATTCATCCAGGTGGCGCCAAACAATGCGGCCGAGCCGATTCAGAAAGCTGTGGCGTGGCAAGCCGGGAGCGCTCTTCCCGGATGCATGCGTTTGGATCAGCTGCAATAGTGCTTGATGCTCCGGGCGTACCCCCCGGATTGTAACGCTAAGCCCCATCCGCTCAAGCTGCCGCAGGGTGCGGAAGATCAGCCAGGCGCCCGCGCTATCCAGGGCGGTAACGGCCGCACCGTCAAAAATCACGGCACCGGATGCAGGCCAGGCAAGTTGCGCGATATGCCGCTCCAGCAGCGGGATGCCCTGCAGTGTCCACATCCCGGAGCAGCGCATGATCGCGGCCTCGCTCGTTTTTTCGAGGTTTGCTTCAGCTTTCGCTACGAGAGTGGAGGCGCTCATGGAGAGACCTTACGAAACAACTCACAGGTTGTCAAACTTCGCGGCGCTCCAGGATGGCTTGCGCCAGAGTGCCGCTGTCCACGTGCTCAAGTTCGCCGCCAACCGGCAGGCCGCGCGCTATGCGGCTGGCTTTTACGCCGCGCGAGCGCAGGATTTCGCCGATGTAATGAGCTGTGGCCTCACCCTCAACGGTGAAATTGGTCGCCAGGATCACTTCTTTCACCGCGCCGTCAGTGGCGCGCTGGATCAGCCGGTCGAGATGAATCTCCTTCGGGCCGATGCCGTCGAGCGGGCTGAGCCGGCCCATCAACACGAAATACAGACCTTTGTAGCTCTGGGTCTGCTCCATCATCATCAGGTCGGCGGGCGTTTCCACCACGCACAGCAGGGCAGCATCGCGCCGCTCCGAGCGGCAGAGAGAGCAGACCTCCTCCTCGGTAAAACTGTTGCACAGCCGGCAATGGCGGATGGTGTCAAGGGCATGCGTCAGCGCACCAGCCAGTTTCATTGCGCCTTTCTGGTCGCGCTGCAACAGGTGGTAGGCCATGCGCTGGGCTGATTTTGGTCCGACTCCAGGCAAACAACGCAGGGCTTCTATCAGGTTTTCTAGGCTGGATGGGGGTTTCATCGGTGATGGGTGATGGGTGATGGGGTTGATCGGTAATGGGTGATGGGATTTGCACCCATTACCGTTTACCCATTTCCCATCTCCGTCCTCAGAATGGCAGCTTCATTCCCGGAGGCAGACCCAGGCCGGAGGTAAAACCGCTCATTTTTTCCTGGGTGGTGGTTTCCACGCGCCGCACCGCGTCATTCACCGCAGCAGCCAGCAGGTCTTCCAGCATTTCCTTGTCCTCGCCCATCAGGCTGTCGTCGATGCTCACCCGCTTCACGTCGTGGCGGCAGGTCATTACCACCTTGACCATGCCGGCACCAGCCTGGCCTTCGACTTCGACCATGGCCAGTTTTTCCTGCATTTTCTGCATGTTTTCCTGCATTTGCTGGGCCTGTTTCATGATATTGCCCAATCCGCCTTTCAGCATCGCACTCTCCTGTCACTATAGGGGTTTAATCGAGGATTCAATGATTTTTGCGTCAAAATTTTCAACCAGCTTGCGCACGAACGGATCCTGCTCGATCGCTGCCACCGCCAGCGACTGTTTTTCCTGTTTATCCCGGTTTTCGATCTGGGCCGGGGTGTCTCCGGTTACGCTGCCCTCGGTAATGCTGAGCCTGACCGGTTCGGCAAAGTGCTCGGTCACGGCCGCCTTCAATTTGTCCTGGTAAGGTTTCTCCATCAGGTGGCGATGCTCCTGCGGCACGCACAGCTCCAACAGACCGTTGTCAAAGGATTTCAGCTCGCAGTGCTGGGCCAGCATCTTGGCCATACCGCCCAGTTTGAGCTGGCTGACCAGGCTGTGCCAGTCGCCGGCGAAAGGGGGGCTTTTTTCCGGGGGGGTATTTGCCTGGGCAGTTGGAGTCGGCGTTTCAGTCGGTCGCTCCTCTGCGCGCACAGCGGGCCTGGCAGGAGGAACCGGGCGTGGCGTTTCGCGTCGAGCCGGGGGCCGGGGCGATTCCTCCAGGGTAAAAGCCAGCATCCGCAACAAAGTCATGCTGAAGCCGGCGAATTCATCCGGTGCCAGATGCAGATCGCGTCGGCCATGCAGAGCGATCTGGTAACACAACTGCACCTCGTCGGCACCGAAAAGCTGCGCCAGTTCGAGCAGTTTCGCCCGTTCCGGCAGGTCCTCGCCGAGCGCCTCCGGGATGGTCTGTGCCAGGGCAACCTTGTGCAGCAGCGTGCCCAAGTCCTGCAAGGCCGCCTCGAACGACAGGCTGCGTTCTTCCATCCGTTCGGCCGCGGCAATCAGAGCCGGCCCGTCCTTGGCAGCCAAGGCGCCGAGGATTTCCAGCAGGTAGGTCTGGTCGATAGAGCCCAGCATGTCGCGCACCTGAGCCTCCCCCACCTTGCCGCCGCTGTAGGCGATGGCCTGATCGAGAAGAGACAGTGCGTCGCGCATGCTGCCCTGGGCGGCGCGTGCCAGAAGTTGCAACGCAGCCAGCTCGAAGGGGATGTTTTCCTGCGCCATGACGCTTTGCAGATGGCCGACAATCAACAAGGGAGGCATTTGTTTGAGATTGAATTGCAGGCAGCGCGACAGCACCGTCACCGGGATTTTCTGCGGATCGGTGGTGGCGAGTATGAATTTCACGTGTTCAGGCGGTTCTTCCAGCGTTTTCAGCATGGAATTGAAGGCCGCCTTGGAGAGCATGTGCACTTCGTCGATCAAATAAACCTTGAATCGTCCGGCGGTCGGCGCGTACTGGGCGTTGTCCAGTATCTCGCGCATATTGTCGATGCCGGTGTTGGAAGCGGCGTCCAGTTCCAGCAGGTCGACAAATCGCCCGCTGTCGATTTCTCGGCAAGCGGAACATAGTCCGCAGGGCGAAGAGGTAATGCCGGTTTCGCAGTTGAGCGCTTTGGCCAGTATCCTTGCCAGCGTGGTTTTGCCGACACCTCGCGTGCCCGTAAGCAGATAGGCATGATGCAGGCGTTGCTGTTCCAGGGCATTGGAAAGCGCCTTGACGACATGCTCCTGGCCTACCAGATCAGCGAAGGTTTTGGGGCGCCATTTACGCGCCAGGACTTGGTAGCTCATGGGGGAAATTGTACCAGA
>JAUYSN010000074.1 GCA_030696235.1 Sulfuricella sp.
CCCTACGGCGTCTATCAGCACCTGATGGACTACCTGTGGCCGCCGTCAGGCCTCTATTTCGTTCCGGCTCCCGCACCACACATACATGCGGGTTTCCGCTGCCTCGCAGGACTTCTCCCGCACAACGATGCTCAACTTCCGTCCAGGCGTGCGTGGGCGCGTCGAGCGCTTACGATACATCAGCGCCATCAGGCGGCTTTTTTGAGATCGACCTTGATATCTATTTCATCGAACGGCGCAATAAGCTTTCCGTTGTCGCGTTCAAGCAGTCCCAGCCCTTCCAGCGCTTTAACATCGGTATAGACATTCTTGTAGTTCCGTCCAATCTCCTTGGCTAGTTGGTGCATGTTGAGACCTTCGTGCTGCGCGACGTAGCGCAATAGTTCCAGCCGCTTGTCGGTAATGGCGGCAAACAATTCAGAAGGGGAACCAAAACCGATGGACGGAGTAATGCTCTCGCCCCGTTCGGCCTTCTGCCAAATGGCAGCAAAGTCTCGAACTGCTTGCTCCGGCGTAGTAATGATAATTTCTACCTTATTCATTCTTCCCACCTCCAGCCCGCCAAGCGGGCGCAGTCATTCTTAAAATCCTCGATCAGCTCAGGCAGGCTCACAAAAAGATAAACATCTTCTTTCTCGCCATAGTGCCGGTGGTCACCCTTGCCGGTCTCATTGTCGTACCGAACAACACACTTACCCAAGTGGCCGCAGTAGAGGCGGTATTTGAGGCCATGCGGCCTATCTGAAGTAACTTTGGGTAATGCCCATACAACCATCTCAATATGAATGTCGCCCTGCTTTAATATCCGGCGAAAAAGTTGGGCCGCTTTCATTGTGGTTCAATATACCATAATTTGCAGGGTTTTGTGACCGGTGATCACAGCCACTTCCACACATACAAAGGGCAGCCTCGGCTGCCCTTTCGTATTTCTGCCCGGCACCGGTTATGCCGCCTGCACCGGAATCTGCCGCCGCTTGTCGACGATGCGGTTGTTCGCATCCACATACACCAGCTCGGGCTGGAATTTCTGCAATTCCAGCTCGTTGTACATGGCATAGGTGGCAATGATGACGAGGTCGCCGGGATTCGCCTTGTGAGCCGCTGCGCCGTTCACGGAAATAATGCCCGAACCGCGCTGCGCCTTGATGGCATAAGTGGTGAAACGCTCGCCATTGCTCACGTTGTAGATGTCGATCTGCTGGTATTCGCGGATGTCCGCGGCTTCCAGCAGGGTCTCGTCGATCGCGCACGAACCTTCGTAGTGCAGCTCGGAATGCGTGACGGTGACACGGTGCAGCTTGGATTTGAGCATCAATCTCTGCATTGGCTCACTCCGCAATCGGGGAAACAAAAGGAAAGGCATTATAAGCCTTTGTCCGCGCTGAAACAAACTTCAACATTGTCGATCAGCCGGGTCTTGCCCAGCCACGCTGCCGCCAGCACCACCAGGCCGGCAACGCCGGGCGCCGCCGGGAGCAGCGTGGCGGCATTGCGCACCGAAACATAATCCACCCGCCAGCCATGGTTTTCCAGATCGGCAACGGCGGCGCGCTCCAGCGCGGCAACATCGCGGCCACCCGCAACAATAGACTCGCTGATCTGCACAAGGTTCCGGTACAGGCGCACCGCCTCGGCACGCTCCGCTGCGCTGAGATAGCCGTTGCGCGAACTCAGCGCCAGGCCGTCCTCGGCGCGCAGGGTTTCCCCCGCCACGATCTCCAGCGGCAGGTTGAGCTGGCGCACCATGGTGCGGATCACCTGCATCTGCTGGTAATCCTTCTTGCCGAACACCGCCACCTGCGGCCGGACGATGTTGAACAACTTCAGCACCACCGTCGCCACGCCGCGGAAGTGGCCGGGGCGGAAGGCGCCGCACAACTCGCTGGCGACCGGCGGCGGCTCGACGAACACCTGCTGGGGTTCGGGATAAAGCGCTTCCACCGTCGGCGCGAACACCACTTCCGCCAGCCCCTCCAGTTTTGCGCAGTCTTGCTCGAAAGTGCACGGGTATTTGGCGAAATCCTCGTTCGGCCCGAACTGCAGGGGATTGACGAAAATGCTCACGACCACGCACCGGCCGTGCTCGCGCGCCTGCCGGACCAATGCCAGATGGCCCTGGTGCAGGTTGCCCATGGTGGGGACGAAGGCAACGGAGGGCTCCGCCTTCAGGCGGTCGCGGAGTTGCTGAATAGTGGAAATGATCTGCATACTTGAAAAGTCAAAAAGCATTCACCGCAAGGAAACCGAAGGATCGCAAAGGAAAGCGAGTTTTCTACCACTGAACACAGGCAGTGGACAAGGCCCCAGGCTCTTTCCCACCCGCAGCCGCATCATGGCAAGAATATCTTGAGTCCGATCGTAAAGCTACGGGAGAATAGCGCGGAAAATTCCTGCCGCGCCCCGCCCAAAGGCAACACACCCAACACAAACGCGGCCACTCGACGATTTAGGGCAACTTCGTCGTAACCCGCCACCTCACTACCGCCATCGGTGAAATTGTGCGTCAGCATCAGCCTCCAGTAGCCGCCGTCTTCCATCATATTGCTTTGCCACACCAGATGCAGGTAGTGGCGTCCCAGCAGGGGCGGCGCAGCCCCCAAGGCAAGGCCGGCCACCTCCGGGGTAACGGCATTCGCGGCGCGGGCGAAGTAGGCCCGCTCTTCCGGCGCGGTGAAGCCATGGCCGTGGTAGAGATACTCGGTGTAGAACGAACGACCGCTCTCGAAGGTGTACGCGGCACCAGCCAGCACATTGGTCCGGCGGGGCGATTCGGTCGCCACCGTGAAAGGCTGCTCGGCATCGGCGGGGGATTGCAGAGCGCGGGCGCGGGTCGAAGACCCTACCTCGGCGTAGAGCAGCAGGGCATCGCTCACTGTCACTTGTCCATGCGCGCCGAGAAAAGGGAGGCGGCCCGGCGCTTGCGCCAAGGCCAGTCCCGTCGCCCACTCCTCGCCGCGTCGATCGAGCTTCAGCAGCCAGCTGTTGCGCCACGGGTCGGGGTCGGGCGCCATGTGGCCGGAGCCGGTGACGCGGGCGAGATGCAGGGCCGTTTGCCGGTCCGGCGTCCAGCTGACCTTGACGACATCGATGCCGGAAAGCTCGCGCATCGGGTTGCTGCGCCCGCTGTCGAAATAGAACGGACTGGCCGGGGAGCGGAACTGCGCCGGCCCCCAGTTGAGCAGGTCACGCCCGGCGGCAAGACCCCAGTGCTCGCCGGCGCTGAGCCGCAGTTGCCACTGGCTGAGATAGCCCTCGTATCTCGTTTCGTCGCCGACCGCGCTGTGCGCCTGCTGCTCCAGCACGATGGGGCGGAGTGTCAGCCGCAGGCCGTCGCTTTCGGCCTTGACGTTAAACCGCCCCTCCAGGGTGGCACTGCGCTGCGACAGGCGCGCCACACGGTTGCCGGGGTTGAGCACGCTTCCCGCCCGCAGCGTGTTGCTGTCCAGGTAGCCATAGACCGCGCCGTCCCAGCGGGTGAGTCGCACCCCGTCTTCCGCCGCAGTCGGCGCAACAAGGCCCAACAGGGCAGCCCCCAAGACGGCGGACCGCCAGCTCACTGAATCTGGCCCAGATCGAATTCGGCGGGAGCAATCTTGCGGACCTTGATCGAGCCGAAGGTCATCGTGGTCTCGGCATCCACCAGTGCATCGCGGATGACCATCTCGCTGACGAAGGGGGTGCGCACCCCCTCGAACGAGATGCTGTTGTCGTACTTGAAGCGCGCGGTCTTGAGCAACTTGCCGGAGAGCGAGTAGAGCTCGGCCTTGACACCCACGCCGCGCCCCGCCGACACCCAGTAGCGCACACGGTCATAGGTGGCGCGCTTGTGGCGCGCGGTCAGTTGGAGCACATGGCAGGACTCGCCGTCCAACACCTCCTCACCCGCCAGCTGGGCATCGTAATCGCCGGCATAGTCGGTGGCGGCGATGTCGCCGTTGGCCGCTTCGCCGCTGAGGCGCTGGCGCGGCGAGATGGGGATGGGCTTGGCCAAGCCGGGCCGCGTCAGCCACATGTTGCGCCCCATCTGGAGCAGCTTCGACCCCTTGAAGCGGGCGGGCTCCAGCGTCTCCGCCACGCTCGCGTCGTCCACCGCGCGGACTTCCAGGCGCATTTCATCGGATACCTTCTGGCCGTCGCGGGAGACCAGACGGATTTCCCAGACGATGCCGGGCAGGCCGCCGCCGCGTGCCCGGTCGGCGTGCTTGAGGAGGGTTTGCGCATCGGGCGTGGCGAAGGCCGGCAGACTCGTCAATAGGGCAGCCAGGATCCACAACAGTTGCTTCATCATCACCTCCTCACACATGTCCCAATGCATCAATGATCGGTTGCCGGGCAGCGCGGCGGGCGGGCAAGAGCGCGGCCAGCGTCCCCACGACCCCCATCAGTACCAGCGTGAACAGGATACGCGCGGCATCCATGTCCACCAACAGCGGGATAGGGGTGGCGCTATTCGGCGGGGTATAGGAGATGCCCGCAACGTTGATGCCGTATCGCACGCCGAGCGTGACCAGCAAACCGACCAAGCAGCCCGCCAGGGTCAGCACCAGCGACTCGGTGGCAAACAGCCACACCACGCCGCTGCGCTTGAGGCCGATAGCCCGCAACGTGCCTATTTCGCGGGTGCGCTCAACCACCGTCATGCTCATCGAATTGGCGACGCTCATCACCACCACGGTCAGCACGATGCTGAAGATGAAGCCGAAGATCATGTCGAACATGTTGTGCACTTGGTGGTAGAAGGTCGATAGCTCCTGCCAGGTCTCGATTTCCAGGTCGAACCCGGCCGCGGCCAGTTTCGAGGTAAGGTGGGCGCGCAGCGGCTCGGTCGCCCGCACATCGTCGAGCAATAGCGTCAGGCGGTCCGCCTTGCCGTCGGCGTCGAGCAGCGATTGTGCAAGGGCCAGCGGCACGAAGGCGAACTTGTCATTGCTACCCGCGCTACCGGTATTGAAGGTGCCGCCTACCGCCACGTCCTGCGCATTGGCCTGGCCGCCGAGGGTGTTCACCAGCATCGCGGCCTGCCCGCCAACCGCCAAGTGCAGCAGCTCGGCCAGTCCGGCACTCAGTTCGACCACCTCTGGGCGCGCCGGGTCGAGTTGTTTGAGAAAACTGGAGTATGCGCCCGATTGCGCCTCCTCTACGGTGAGATAACCCTCCTGAAGGCGCTGCATGGCCTGCGGCTCGATGCCTTCGGCGATGAAGATGGTGCTCGCCCTGCCATTGCTGACCAGGCCATTGAAGGCAAGGCGCGGCGCAATGAGTTTGATGCGGGGTTCGTCCTTCAGGAGCGCGCGAATGCGGGCGATGTCGCCGGGAGTCAGCAGGTAGCGTTCCGGGTCAAGTTTCCCCTCCCTGTTCATGCCGCGCTTGCTCAGCGTCAGGTGGCCCAACAGCTCACTATGGATGGATTGCCGTGACAGCCCGTCATAAACGTTGTGGGTATAACCCGCGAATAGCGCGATGGCGGCGAACCCCAGGGCAATGGCGATCAGAGTCACCAGCGAGCGGCGCCGATTGCGCACCAGCCCCCGCAGGGCGAGTTTCAGCGTATTCATGCGCACACCTCGTCTTGTTCGATATGGCCGTCGCGCAACAGAACCTTGCGGTCGACGTGGGCGAGCAGGCGGGGGTCGTGGGTGGTGAATACGAAGGTCACCCCCTTGGCGCGGTTCATCTCGCGCATCAACGCGACGATCGCCTGGCTGTTCTCCGAGTCGAGGTTGGCGGTTGGCTCGTCGGCAATCACCAGCATCGGATCACCCGCCAGCGCACGGGCGATCGCCACGCGCTGTCGCTGTCCGCCGCTCAGCTTGTCGGGGCGCGCAGCGCCGAAGGCGCCCAGCCCCATCTCCTCCAGGGCTGCCGTAGCGCGCGTGCGTGCCCGCCGCTCAGCCACGCCCCGGATCTGCAGCGGGAGCATGACATTCTCCAGCGCCGTGAGCACCGGCACCAGATTGAAGCTCTGGAACACGAAGCTGATCTTGCTGCCGCGAAAACTGGTCAGCGCGTTGTCGTCGAGCAGGCACGTATCCTGACCGTCAAACCACACCTTACCGCCGGTGGGCGCATCAATCAAGCCGATGAGGTTCATCAGCGTGGATTTGCCGCTGCCCGACGGCCCCCACACGGCGAGGAACTCTCCGGCAAGGATGTCGAGCGACACACCATGTAGCGCGTCAATGGCGGTTTCCCCCAGCCAAAAACGGCGGCGCACATCGCGAAGCGATAACAGCGTAGTAGTGATTGAAGACATTATGACCTCGAATGGCAATGTTAATCAGGGCGTGCGAGAGCGAACAAAACTCCGCTCTTATCCGCTTTGAAAAAATGAGGGCCTACGCCCAGCACCCAGACCGAATAACCTTCTCGTAGGGTACGAAACATACAGCGGAAAATCCAGCGGGGCATGCGAAAAGTTCCCGCCTCGATCGCCCGCCCCACGATGGACTGCTGTTCCAAGACACGAAAGCCTTCGGCCAGAAACACCTCGACCGGATGCCGTTTTGCGGCATGAAAAGTGGCGCCGAACTGCTGAAAGCGGTTGAACAGCTTCTTACTGTAGCGCTCATAGAACGCCGTGGACATGAAGTCCGCAACGAGGGAGGCGTTGGGCAGAGCTTCTTTTATTGCGCGCGCGGTAGACTGAAGCGCCTGCTCAGTAAGGTACATTGAAACCCCTTCCAGGACTATGATGGCTGGTTCCTTTCCAG
>JAUYSN010000076.1 GCA_030696235.1 Sulfuricella sp.
CACGCGGCGCAACTGCACCCAGCGCTGTTTGATCACTTCCTCTTCCGGTTGGGTCAACAGCACGTCGTTCCAGGTGTGCAGGAACACGCTGTCTTCAGGATTCTTGGCCAGCGCCTGCCACACTTCCTCGGCGGTGAAGGACAGGATAGGCGCCATCAACCGTACCAGGCTGTGGGTGAGATGATACAAGGCGTTTTGCGCCGAGCGGCGGGCGCGGGAGTCAGCGCCGGAGGTATACAGACGGTCCTTCAGGATATCCAGGTAGAACCCGCCCAGGTCCTCGGAACAGAAGGCTTGCAGCTTCTGGACGATGAAGTGGAACTCGTATTTTCCATAATGGGCCTTGCAGTCGTTCTCGAAATCCCGCGCCATCGCCAGCGCGTAGCGGTCGATCTCCAGCCACTCTTCCACCGGCAGCGCGTGCTGCGCCGGATCGAAGTCGGCGATGTTCGACAGCAGGAAGCGCAGGGTGTTGCGGATGCGGCGGTAGCTTTCCGTCACCCGCTTGAGGATCTCGTCGGAAATGGTGAGCTCGCCGGAATAGTCGGTGGAAGCGACCCACAGGCGCAGGATGTCGGCGCCGAGGCTGTCCACCACCTTCTGCGGCGCGATCACGTTGCCCTTGGATTTGCTCATCTTGTGGCCGTTGCCGTCGACCACGAAGCCGTGGGTGAGCAGGGCCTTGTAAGGCGCGTGGCCATCCACCCCGCAGCCGGTGAGGAGCGAGGACTGGAACCAGCCACGGTGTTGATCGGAGCCTTCCAGATACAAATCGGCGGGATAGGCTAGATAGTCGCGCCGCTTCAGGACGCAGGCGTGGGTCGAGCCGGAATCGAACCAGACATCGAGGGTGTCGCTCACCTTTTTGTAGGTTTCCGCCTCGGCGCCGAGCAGCTCGCTTGCTTCCAGGCTGAACCATGCTTCGATGCCCTGCCCTTCCACGCGCTGCGCCACCTGCTCCAGCAGTTCCGCAGTACGCGGGTGCAGTTCGCCGGTTTCGCGATGCACGAACAGCGGCATCGGCACGCCCCAGTTGCGCTGGCGCGAGACGCACCAGTCCGGGCGATTCTTGATCATGGCTTCGAGCCGGGCGCGGCCCCACGACGGGAAAAACTCGGTATTTTCGACCGCCTTCAACGCGGCTTTACGCAAGCTGCTGTGCTGCCCGGTAGCTTCCATGCCGATGAACCACTGGTGCGTGGCGCGGAAGATGATCGGCGTCTTGTGCCGCCAGCAGTGCGGGTAGCTGTGCTTGAGCTTGATTTCCAGCAGCAGCGCGCCGCTGTTTGCCAAGGTTTCAATCACGGTCTTGTTCGCCGCCCAGATCGACTGGCCGCCGACCAGGGGAATGCCGGCGTAAAACTTGCCATCGTCGCCCACCGGGCACTCCACCGGCAAATCGTATTTGCCGCCGACGGCGTAGTCCTCCAGGCCGTGTGCCGGCGCGGTGTGTACCAGCCCGGTACCGGCTTCGAGCGTGACGTGGTCGCCGCAGATCACCGGCACGATGCGGTCGTAGAAAGGATGCTGCAATTGCAGATGCTCCAGCGCCGAGCCCTGCACGGTCGCCACCACTTCCACCGCGTCGAAACCGTAGCGCGTGATGCAGGCCTCCGCCAGATCGCGCGCCAGGATCAGGATGCCTTTCGGCGTCTGGATCAGGTCGTAGATAAAATCGGGGTGAACGCACACCGCCTGGTTGGCCGGCAAGGTCCACGGCGTGGTAGTCCAGATCACCGCATAAACCGGCTGATTGGGCTCTTTCATTCCCAACGCCTTGGCCAGCGCGCCGACATCCTTCACCGCAAAGGCGACGTCGATCGCCGGTGTAGCCTTGTCCTCGTATTCCACCTCGGCTTCCGCCAGGGCGGAACCGCAATCCACGCACCAGTGCACCGGCTTCTGCCCCTGATAGAGGTAGCCGTTGGCGTGGATATGGCCCAACGTACGCATGATGTCTGCCTCGAACCTGAAGTCCATGGTCAGGTACGGATTGTTCCACTCACCCAGCACGCCGAGGCGGATGAAGTCGGCCTTCTGCCGCTCGATCTGGGACGCCGCATATTCCCGGCACAGCTCGCGGAATCTGGCGGCGGGAATCTCCTTGCCGTGCTGCTTTTCCACCTGCAGCTCGATCGGCAACCCGTGGCAGTCCCAACCGGGCACGTAGGGCGCATCGAAGCCGGACAGGGTCTTGCTCTTGACGATGATGTCCTTGAGCACCTTGTTGACCGCATGACCGATGTGGATGTCACCGTTGGCATAGGGCGGACCGTCATGCAGGATGAACTTGGGCCGCCCTGCGCTGACCTCGCGAATCTTCTCGTAGAGCTTTCTTTCCTGCCACTGCTTCAGCCAGCCCGGCTCGCGCTTGGCGAGATCGCCGCGCATCGGGAAGGGGGTGTCGGGCAAGTTCAGGGTGTCTTTGTAATCAGCCATTTATAACCTCTCACCGCAAGGGACGCGAAGGACGCAAGGGAAAACAATAAATCATTATCCTTTGCGTACCTTTGCGTCCTTAGCGGTTAATAAAGAATTTCTTCGCGTCTTCCACATCCGCCGCGATCTGCGCGGTCAGCGCTTCCAGGCTGGGGAACTTCATTTCGTCGCGCAGCTTGAGCAGGAATTCCACGTGCAGGTGCTTGTTGTAAAGGTCGCCGTTGAAGTCGAACAGGAACACTTCCAGCGTTGCCTTGCCCTTGTCGTTGATGGTCGGGCGCACACCCAGGCTGGCAGCGCCCTGCAGCGGCTTGTCGCAGATCCCGTGGACCTCGACTGCAAAAATGCCGGACAGCGGCGGCTTGTTGTGCTTCATCTGGATGTTGGCGGTGGGGAAGCCGATCTTGCGCCCGAGGCTTTCGCCGTGCACCACCTTGCCGCTGATGCTGTAATGGCGGCCGAGGAAGCGCTCGGCAAGCTTAAGGTCGCCATTCGCCAGCGCCTCACGCACGACGGTGCTGGATGCGCGCTGGCCGGACACGGTCACGCTGTCCATGGCCTCCACCTCGAAACCGTATTGCTTCCCGGCCTGCTGCAGCATGGTGAAATCGCCGGCGCGCTTGGCGCCGAAGCGGAAATCATCCCCCACCAGCACCCAGCGCGTCTGCAAGCCATGGTGCAGGATGCGGTCGATAAAGTCCTCTGCGCTGACCTGGGCGAAGCGTTTGTTGAAACGCAGGATGAAGACCCTCTCGACGCCGAATCTCTCGAACAGCTCCAGCTTTTCACGCAGGTTGGAAAGGCGCGCCGGCGCCTGTTCCGGGGTAAAAAATTCGCGCGGATGCGGCTCGAAGGTCATCACGCAGGGCGACAGTCCACGCTCCCGCGCCGCCTGCGTGAGGCGGGCGAGCATGGCCCGGTGGCCAATATGCACACCATCGAAATTTCCGATGGTGAGCGCAATCGGAGAAAGGGGCTGGGCGGGCGTTCCGCGGTAAATCAACATGGCCGAGTGTAAAAAAGATTGGATTATAACTCAAAACGCCGCATTTCACCGCAGAGGACGCGGAGGACGCAGAGGAAAAACAAGGGTTTAAGGCCTACTCTGGCGAGGGATTTATGGCGCGTAAGCCTTTGAATTTCTCAGCGTCCTCTGCGGTTCATCCCAGCTTGTTCATTAGAGCCAAAACACCGCTGTGGGAGCGGCGCCCTCGCCGCGATTTACGCCCGCATTCGCGCCGGGGGCGGCGCTCCTACATGCACGAGCATTCAAATGGATAATCCGGGTTCATGATTTTTCCAGCAGTGCTTCATTTAGCGCCGTGGCGGATGAAATCCTTGATCCTCACGCCAAACAGGGTCAGCGCAGCGAAATAGGCGGCGGCACCGGCTACGACGGTCCAGCTCAGGTGCGCCACGCGGGAAACGATGCCGCCCTTGAGCCAGACCTCTTCCGCGCCCATGGCGAACCACAGCACCCCGCCCATCACCGCCAGGGCGGCCGCCACCTGCAGGAAAAATTTCAGCCAGCCTGGCTGGGGATGATAAATATCGTGCTTGCGCAGGTGGTAGAACAGCAGACCGGCGTTGAGGCACGCCCCCAGGCCGATGGAGAGCGCCAGCCCGGCATGCCTGAGGTGCCAGATGAAGGCGAGGTTCATCAACTGCGTCGCGAACAGGGTGAAGAGCGCGATCTTGACCGGCGTGCGGATGTTCTGCCGGGCATAGAAACCGGGCGCCAGCACCTTCACCATGATCAGGCCGAGCAAGCCGAGGCTGTAGGCGAGCAGCGCCTCTCGCGTCATCCACAGGTCGGTGAGCGTGAACTTGCCGTAGAAAAACAGTGTGGAAATCAGCGGCACCGACAGGATCGCCAGCGCCAGCGCGGCGGGCAGCGCCAGCATCAGGGTCAGGCGCAGGCCCCAGTCAAGCAGGCGGGAGTACTCCACGGTGGAGGCGTCGGCGTAGTGCCTGGATAAACTGGGCAGCAGGATGGTGCCCAGCGCCACGCCGAGTATGCCGGCGGGAAACTCCATCAGGCGGTCGGCGTAATACAGCCAGGACACGCTGCCGGTGACCAGGAACGAGGCGAAGATGGTGTTGATCAACAGGCTGATCTGGCTGATCGACACCCCGAAGACCGCCGGGCCCATCTGCTTCAAAATCCGCCACACGCCCTCGTCGTTGAGCTTCAGGCGAAAGCGCGGCAGCAGCCCGAGCTTGGCCAGATAGGGAAGCTGGAAACCAAGCTGGAGCAGGCCGCCGAGCAGCACCGCGACGCCCAGCACCAGCACCGGCGGATCGAAATACGGCGCCAGCCAGAGCGCGCAGCCGATGAAGGACAGGTTGAGCAGCACCGGGGTGAAGGCCGGAACGGAAAACTTGCTGTAGGTGTTGAGGATGCCGCCGGCCAGCGAAACCAGCGAGATAAAGAAGATATAGGGAAAAGTCAGGCGCAACAGGTCGACCGTCAGGTCGAATTTGCTCGGCACCGCAGCAAAACCTGGCGCGCTGATATAGATCAGCACCGGCGCGGCCAGCACGCCGATCACGGAAACGACCAGAAGGATCAGCGCCAGCAGTGTCGCGACATGATCCACCAGATCCCGCGTCGCATCGTGGCCGCGCTTGGCCTTGTATTCCGCCAGGATAGGCACGAACGCCTGGGAAAAGGCACCCTCGGCAAACAGCCGCCGCAGCAGGTTGGGAATCTTGAAGGCGACGAAGAATGCGTCGGAATACAGCCCCGCGCCGAAAACCCGGGCAATGATGGTGTCGCGCAGGAAACCCAGGATGCGAGAGATCAGGGTCATGCTGCCGACGGCGGCCAAGGCCTTCAATAAATTCATGGATTACGGATGAAAG
>JAUYSN010000078.1 GCA_030696235.1 Sulfuricella sp.
AGGGCGCAGGTCGACGGCATCCTGGAGAAGCGCCTGTTTACTGAAGGCACCGACATCAAGGAAGGCGCCACCTTGTTTCGCATCGACCCGCGCAACTACCAGGCGTCTTTCGACGCGGCCAAGGCGGATCTGGCCGTCGCCCGCCTGACTCTGGATCGCTACCGGCCCCTGCTCGATATCAAGGCGGTGAGCCAGCAGGAAGTCGATCTGGCCGAAGCGAAGGTGAAGCAGGCGGAAGTGGCGCTGACGCGCGCCCGCATCGATCAGGAGAACACCACCGTGCCGGCACCGATTTCCGGCCGCATCGGTCGTGCTCTGGTGACCGAAGGAGCACTGGTGAGCAAGGGCGCGGCGACGCAACTGGCCACCATCGAACAGGTCGACCCCATCTACGCCAACTTTACCCAGCCCGGTGCCGATCTGCTGCGGCTCAGGCAGGCCGTGAAGGCGGGCAAGCTCAAGATGGCGGAACAGGCCAGCGTGGAAATGGTGCTGGAAGACGGCAGCATCTATCCGCAACCGGGCAAGCTAATGTTCTCGGACCTTGCCGTCGACCCGGCCACCGGCAGTGTTTCACTGCGCGCCGTGTTTCCCAACCCCAGGCATGAACTGTTGCCCGGCGCCTTTGTGCGCATCCGCTTCCCGGAAGCCCTGCTCGACCAGGCTATCCGGGTACCGCAGCGCGCCGTGCTACCAAGCCCCCAAGGGCAGATTGTCATGATCGTGGACGGCGAAGGCAAGGCTGCGCCCAGGCCGGTAAAAACCGGCGGCATGAGCGGTGGCGATTTCGTCATAGCCGAAGGCCTGAAAGGCGGCGAGCAGGTGATCGTCAACGGCCTGCAGAAGGCGCGCCCCGGCACACCGGTAAAGCCCGTGCCGTGGAATCCAAATACCGCCCCTGCCGCGCAGCCGCCGGCGGGTGAAAAAAAGTAAAAGCCGTTCGTGGTGAGCTTGTCGAACCATAAACGGCCCTTCGACAAGCTCAGGTCGAACGGCCTATGGGAAGAAATCCTTTCCCGGAACTACCAAACTTTGTAAGTCCCCCGCTATGCCAGGGGGTTATCGTAATAATAAGGATTCGCCATGTTCGCCAAATTCTTTATCGACCGTCCGGTCTTCGCCTGGGTAATCGCCCTGGCGATCATGCTCGCCGGCGGCCTCGCCATCAGGGGCCTGCCGCTGTCACAGTATCCGGCGGTCGCACCTCCTTCCATCGCCTTCAACATCGTCTACCCGGGCGCCTCGGCCAAGGTGGTCGAAGATACGGTCACTGCCCTGATCGAGCAGGAAATGAACGGCATCGAACACCTGCTCTACATGGAGTCGGCCTCGGAGCTGGGCACGGGCACGGTGACCCTGACCTTCGAGCCCGGCACCAATATCGACATCGCCTCGGTGGAAGCGCAAAACCGCTACAAGCGCATCGAGGCGCGCCTGCCCGACGACGTGCGGCGGGTGGGCGTGTCGGTGACCAAGCCATCGCGCAACTACGTGATGTTCGTCGCCCTGTATTCGCCGGACAAAAGCATGAAGGCCGTGGACCTCGGCAGCTTCGCCGCCGCCAGCGTGCTTGACCCGCTGCGACGCGTCAAGGGCGTGGGCGAGGCCCTGCTCTTCGGCACCGAGTATTCGATGCGCCTCTGGCTCCAGCCAGAAAAGCTCCAGGCCTACAACCTCTCGCCCGCCGACGTTACCCGTGCGGTGCGCGCCCAGAACGTGGAACTCGCCACCGGCGAACTGGGGCAGGCGCCGGCGGCAGCCGGCCAGCAGCTGAACGCCGTAATCGTCACGCGCAGCCGGTTATCGACGCCCGAGGAGTTCGGCAATATTCTCGTCCGTACCCAGCCGGACGGCTCCGCCGTGCGGGTGAAGGATGTTGCCCGGGTGGAACTGGGCTCGCAGGACTACAACATCTTCGCTCGCCTCAACAAACAGCCGGCAGCAGCCATCGCCATCCGCGTTGCGCCCAACGGCAACGCACTGGATGTGGTCAAGGCGGTGCGCGCCAAAATGGATGAGATGGCGCCCTACTTTCCCAAGGGCGTGGCCTGGGACGTGCCCTACGACACCTCCCGCTTCGTCGACATTTCCATCAAGGAAGTGTTGATAACCTTGGTGGAGGCAATGGTGCTGGTATTCCTGGTGATGTTTCTGTTCCTGGAGAATTTCCGCGCCACCCTGATTCCCACCATCGTCGTGCCGGTCGCCCTGACCGGCGCCATTGCCGGGCTCTATGTCTTCGGCTACTCGATCAACGTACTCACCCTGTTCGCCATGGTGCTGGCCATCGGCATCGTGGTGGATGACGCCATCGTGGTGGTGGAGGCGGTGGAGCGCATCATGCGTTCGGAAGGGCTGGCGCCTCGGGAAGCTGCGCGCAAGGCGATGGACCAGATTTTTAATGCCATCATCGGCATTACTCTGGTGCTGTCCGCCGTGTTCGCGCCGATGATTTTTTTCGGCGGTTCGGTCGGCGTCATCTACCGCCAGTTTGCCGTCACCCTCATCCTCACCATGCTGTTCTCTGCCCTGATGGCGCTGACGCTGACGCCAGCCCTGTGCGCCACGCTGCTCAAGCACGAACCGGGCAAGGAAGCGCGGCCCAGCCGGGGTTTTTTCGGCTGGTTCAACCGCTTCTTCGACCGCACCACTCAGGGCTATCAATCCTGGGTCGCGCGCGCGATCGGGAAAACCGGACGCTATCTCGTGCTTTACGCCGCCATCATCGGCGCCACCGGCTGGCTGTTCATGCACCTGCCCGGCAGTTTCCTGCCCGAGGAAGACCAGGGCTACTTCATCAACATGGTGCAATTACCCCCGGGCGCCTCGCAGGAACGCACCATCGAGGTGCTCACCCAGGTCGAGCAGTATTACCTCAAACAGCCGGAAGTTGCCAAAGTCATCGGCGTGGTTGGTTTCTCATTTTTTGGCCGTGGCCAAAACGCAGCCCTCGCTTTCGTGCGGCTCAAGGACTGGGATGAGCGCAAAGGCCCGGAGCATTCCTCCACGGCGCTGGTGCAGCGCGCCAACATGGCGCTGTTCCAGATCAAGCAGGCGATGATTTTTGCCGTTAATCCGCCGCCCATTCCGGAACTTGCCTCCACCGGCGGCTTCGACTTCCGCCTGCAGGACCGCGCCGGCCTCGGCCGCGAAAAATTGCTGGAAGCGCGCAATATGGCGCTGGGGCTGGCCGGGCAGGACCCGAATTTGGCCGGTGTGCGGCCGGAAGGTCAGGAGGCCGGACCGCAGCTGTTGCTCGACATCGACCGGCGCAAGGCTGAAACCCTCGGCGTTTCCATTGCCGACCTCAACGAAACCCTGCAATCCACCCTGGGGGTCGCCTACATCAACGACTTCGAGCGGCAGGGCCGGATCCTGCGGGTGCAGATGCAGGCCGAGGCGGATTTGCGCACCACGCCGGAGAAGCTCCTACGTCTGTCGGTCAGGAACCGGGCCGGGGGAATGGTGCCGCTGGCCGAACTGGTCACGCCGCGCTGGATCGTCGGATCGCCCAAGCTGGATCGCTTCAACGGCCTGCCCGCCATGAAAATCGCCGGCAGCCCGGCAACCGGCCACAGCACTGGCGAGGCGATGCAGACCATGGAGGAACTGGCCAAAAAGCTGCCGCCAGGTTTCGGATTCGAATGGTCCGGCACCTCGTTCGAGGAAAAACTCTCCGGCAGTCAGGCGCCCTTCCTGTTTGCCCTGTCGCTGCTGGTGGTTTTCCTCGCGCTGGCCGCGCTGTATGAAAGCTGGTCGATTCCCTTTGCCGTGCTCCTGGTGGTGCCGCTGGGCATCTTCGGCGCAACCCTGGCGGTGACTTTGCGCGGCTTGCCCAACGACGTCTATTTCAAGGTGGGCCTCATCGCCATCATCGGGCTTTCCAGCAAGAACGCCATTCTGATCATCGAATTCGCCCGCGACCTGCAGGAGAAGGGCATGGGGCTGGTCGAGGCCACGCTGGAGGCCTGCCGTCTGCGTTTCAGGCCGATCCTGATGACCTCCTTCGCCTTCATCCTGGGCGTGCTGCCGCTGGCGATTTCAACCGGGGCCGGGGCCAACAGCCGTCATGCCATCGGCACCGGCGTCATCGGCGGCATGCTTGCGGCCACACTGCTGGCGGTCTTCCTGGTGCCGGTATTTTTCGTCGTGGTGCGGAAAATCTTCCCCGGCCATCCCCGCCGCCATCAGGAGAACGATCATGCGTAAGTCACTCATCATCGCTTTGGGCACCGCTTTGGCAGGCTGTTCGCTGATGCCCGACTACCAGCGGCCCGAGCCGCCGGTTGCCGCGCAATGGCCGGAAACGGCCCAGCAGGACGGCGTGCGCAAGGCGGCCGAGCGCAAAGCCACAGAAACAGACTGGCGCAGCTTCTTCCCCGATCAAAGGCTGCAAACCCTGATCGCGGCCGCCCTCGAACACAACCGGGATATGCGGATCGCCGCCGCGCGCGTCGAGGAAGCCCGCGCCCTCCATGGCATCACCCGCGCCGACAGGCTGCCCGGCGTCGATGCGACCGGAAGCGGGCAATCTGCGCGCACCCCGGGCGATCTTTCCTCTACCGGAAATGCAGTTATCAGCCGTCGCTACGATATCGGGCTCTCCTTGCTGTCTTTCGAGCTGGATTTCTGGGGCCGGGTGAAAAGCCTAGATGAAGCGGCCCTGTCGAGCTTCCTTGCCACCGAGGAAGCCCGGCGCGCCCTGCGCCTGTCGCTCGTTTCCGAGGTCGCCAACGCCTATTTCAGCCTGCTGGAAATGGATGAGCGCACGCGGCTTGCCCATGAAACCGTGAAGAGCCGCGAGGAAACCCGCACCCTGATCGCCCGCCGGCGGGAAGTGGGGCTGGCCGGCGATCTCGACTTCCTGCAGGCGGACGGCGCCCTGGAACTGGTGCGCGCGGAACTCGCCAGCCTGCAACGCCAGCAGGCCGCCGCCGCGAATGCGCTGGTGCTGCTCGTCGGCCAGCAACTGTCCAGCCTGCCCGCGGGGCGCGCTCTGCCGGACCAGGCCATCGTTGCCGACCTGGCCGCGGACCTGCCTGCGGAAGTGCTGCTCCAGCGCCCAGACGTGCTGGCTGCGGAAAAAAGACTGATTGCCGCCAATGCCAACAGCGGTGCCGCGCGCGCTGCTTTCCTGCCGCGCATTAGCCTGACCGCCGGCCTGGGGACGGCGAGCAGCGCGCTTTCCGGGCTATTCACCGGCGGCAGCGAGAGCTGGAATTTCCTGCCGGCGTTGCGACTGCCGCTGTTCGACGGTGGCCGCAGCGCCGCCGGAGTGGATCTCGCCGAGGCTCGCAAGGTCATCGCCGTGGCCGAGTACGAGAAGACCATCCAGCAGGCCTTCCGCGAAGTGGCCGATCTCCTCGCCGCCCGTACCTATCTGGTCGAGCAACTGCGCGCGCAGCAGGCCGCAGAAAAGGCCCAGAGCGAACGCCTGCGCTTGGCGGAAGCCCGCTACAAGGCGGGCATCTCCAGCCACCTCGAAGTGCTGGATGCGCAGCGCGAATCATTTTCCGCCCAGCAAGCCACGGTACAGACCCGGCGCGCACGGGTCGCCGCTGCTGCCCAGCTTTACAAGGCGCTGGGCGGCGGCGGGAGTTGATCCTTGTGGGAGCGGCGCCCTCGCCGCGATTTGCGGCCTCATTCGCATCGGGGGCGGCGCTCCTACATACACGAGCATTCCAATGGACAATCTGGGTTAAAATAGGCGGATTGGAAAAACCAAGGAATTCTTCATGCACCTGATCCGCCCCTTTACCGGTCTCAGACCTGCCGCCAACCGCGCCGCCGATGTTGCCGCCCCGCCCTACGACGTGCTTTCCACCGACGAGGCGCGCGTGCGTGCCGCCGGCAAGCCGTGGAGCTTCCTGCACATTTCCAAGCCGGAGATTGATCTGCCCACGGGTACCAATCCGTATGCACCCGAGGTCTACGCCAAGGCGGCGGAGAGCCTGAAAAAAATGCTGGCCGAAGGTATTCTGGCGCGCGACACGGCGCCCTGCTATTACACCTACCGCCTGATCATGGGCGGCCACAGCCAGATCGGCCTGGTCGCGGCGGCTTCGGTAGCGGACTACGATACTAACCGCATCCGCAAGCACGAATTCACCCGCCCCGACAAGGAAGACGACCGGGTGCGCCAGATCGATGCGCTGAATGCCCAGACCGGCCCGGTGCTGCTGGCCTATCCCACTGCGCCGGAAGTGGACGAGATCCTGGCGCTCGCCGCATCCGCCGTACCGGATGCCGATGTGACCGCCGAGGACGGTATCCGCCATACGATCTGGGTGATACGCGACAGCGCAACGCTGGCCAGGCTTACCGCCGCCTTCGACGCCATGCATGCGATTTACATCGCCGACGGCCACCACCGCTCGGCCGCCGCCTCGCGTGTCTGCGCCGCCCGCAAGGCCGCCAACCCGCAGCATAGCGGCGAGGAAAGCGATAACTATTTCCTGTCCGTGATCTTTCCCCATCACCAGATGAAGATCATGGACTACAACCGTGTCGTCATCGACCTCAATGGCCTGGACTCGGATGCTTTTCTCAAGCGCATCGGCGAACAGTTCTCGGTGCAGGCGAGCGCCTCCCGGGTCAAGCCGGCCAAACCCAATGAGTTCGGTCTCTATCTGCCGGGCCAGTGGTACCGTCTGGAAATTCGTCCGGAACTCATCCCCACCGCCGACCCCGTCGCCCGCCTCGACGTCAGCCTGCTGCAAAACCACCTCATCGCGCCCGTGCTCGGCATCAACGACCCGCGCCGCGACAAGCGCATCGACTTCGTCGGCGGCATCCGCGGCCTGGCGGAGCTGGAAAAACGCGTCGACAGCGGCGAAATGGCCGCAGCCTTCGCCCTGTTCGCGACCCGTATGGAAGACTTGATGGCCGTCGCCGATGCGGGCGAGGTGATGCCGCCAAAATCCACCTGGTTCGAGCCCAAGCTGGCCGACGGCCTGGTGTCGCACGTACTGGATTGATCCAAGAAAAACAGAGTTGAAAAACAAGGGAAAACGGTGAAGCTGATGACGAAAGGCAACGGGTTCCAGGTCACGTCTGAAAGCAAGGCGCTTGGCAATGTCACCTTGGGTCAAGTGGTATCGGTGCGCACCCAGTCCGGCAAGTCACCAGCAGCATCGCCAAACAGAACGGCGTGGTGGAAGTGAATTTTTAGGAAAAATATTTTAAGTCGAGATGCTATGACCGCTAAAAATCTGGATGGCAAAGCGCTGTCCGAGCAAATTCTTCAACAAGTCAGGCAAGGAGTGGAAGCACGCCTTGCCGCCGGCAAACGCGCGCCTGCACTGGCCGTAATCCTGGTCGGGGCAGAACCCGCCTCCGCGATCTACGTACGCAACAAGCGACGCTCCTGCGAAACCGCCAATGTGCGCTCAGTCTCCCACGACCTGCCTGCGTCCACCACCCAGGAAACCTTGCTGGCGCTGATCGACCAGCTCAACGATGATCCGGGGATCGACGGCATCCTGGTCCAGCTGCCATTGCCGCAACACATCGACACGGAAACCGTGATTGAACGCATCCATCCGGACAAGGACGTGGACGGCTTCCACCCCTACAACATCGGTCGGCTGGCGCTACGCATCCCGGTGCTGCGTCCGTGCACCCCGCATGGCGTGATGACCCTGCTCAAGACCACTGGAGAGAACCTGAAAGGCAAGCATGCCGTGATCGTCGGTGCCTCCAACATCGTCGGGCGGCCGATGGGACTGGAACTCCTGCTCGCCGGCTGCACGGTCACCACCACCCACCGCTTCACCCGTGACCTGCCCGCCTTCGTTCGCCAGGCGGAAATTCTGGTGGTGGCGGTAGGCAAACCAAAATTCATTCAGGGTGAATGGATACGCGAAGGAGCGACAGTGATTGATGTCGGCATCAACCGCCTGCCGGACGGCAGCATCTGCGGCGATGTCGAATTCGAAGTGGCGCGCCAACGCGCGGCCTGGATCACGCCCGTACCCGGCGGAGTGGGCCCGATGACGGTCGCCACCCTGCTTGAAAACACGTTAGCGGCGGCGCAAAGGCACGCACCGTAACCTGTGCTTAGCCTGCGGCGTGCCAGTATCGTAACAAATCGAGATCGACACACTCCTGGCCAGGCGTTTCCCCTCTCATCATGAGGAATGGCTGACCCGGCTCACCCAGATCGCTCAGCACCGCCACCACGCCAGAGAAATCGTGATCCAGCGTATAGTCGTTGATCGTCACAACGGTTTTCAAACCCGCTCCCACACTTGCCCTTACGCCGTTTTCTGAGTCTTCCAGCGCCAGGCAATCTGCAGCGCCAAGCTTCATTTTGTCCAGCGCCCAGAAATAGATATCCGGCGCCGGTTTCTTCGCAGGAACGATATCCCCTGCCGCAATCACCTCGAACCACTCGGCAGGATCGCCACCCAGGGTATTGCCCAATAGGGCGGTCACATTCTCCGGGGTAGTGGTAGTCGCAATCGCCAGCCTGATACCAGCGTCCCTGGCCTCGTTCAGCAGCCGTTTGACCCCGCTACGCAGGGGTATCCCACCCCGACCTAGCAACTCGACGTAATGACCGGTTTTGGCCTTGTGCAGGGCCACCACCAAATCGTCGAAATCTTTGGGCTTGCTGAAACCCGGCCGGAAACGTTCAACATAAAACCGGATACGCTCCTTGCCGCCAGTAACTTCCAGCAAGTTACCGTACAGCGGCACATCCCATTCCCAATCCAATCCAAACTCCCGGAAAGCAGCATTGAATGCCAACCGGTGACCGTCACGCTCGGTATCCGCGAGTGTGCCGTCCACATCAAATATCAAAGCCTTTAACACGCTTGCTCCTCTTGCCCAAACTTGCGATAAATCGGAATTTCTGCTATTAAAGCGGTTTCGCTAAAAACGGTAGAACTTACATGTCCGCAGAA
>JAUYSN010000084.1 GCA_030696235.1 Sulfuricella sp.
CCCTACAAGGAAACCGGGGTGGCTTCGTGGTATGGCAGACGCTATCACGGTCAGAAAACCTCGATCGGAGAGGTCTACGACATGTACGGTATGACCGCGGCACACCCCACCCTGGCCCTTCCCGGCTATGTGCGTGTCACCAACCTGAAGAACAGCAAATCGGTGGTGGTGCGGGTCAACGACCGCGGCCCGTTCCATAGCGACCGCCTGATCGATTTGTCCTATACCGCGGCCTACAAGCTGGGCGTGCTCGCCGGTGGCAGTACCCGGGTTGAGGTGGAGGCGATCGATCCAGCCAATTACGCTGCCGCAGCAAAACCGGCTGAAGCGCCAGTCGCCGCTCCGCTGGCCGATAAGGGACCCGTTGTCGCGGTGCAGGAGGCGCCTTTGCCGCCGGCTGAGAATAACGGCCACTATGTCCAGCTCGGTGCGTTCGGCGCGCAGGAAAATGCGGAGTCTTTCCGCGGCAGGCTCAAGGCTGAGCTGGCCCAGCTGGCCGACAAGCTGCAAATCCACCCGTCAGACGGGCTGTTCCGGGTGCGCGCCGGGCCTTTTCAGACCCTGGCCGAAGCCAGCCAGGTTGCCGCCGAGATCAAGAATTCTCTCAACATCAAAACAGTGTTGACCACCCGCTAACTTTCAAACGGCTTATTCATGATAAAAAAATTCCTCACTCTTGCTTTTTTGTTTGCCGCACTCCCGGTGTTTGCGGCGCCTCCCGCCATTTCCCTGCCTCCTGCGCCGGACATCGCTGCCAGAAGTTACATCCTGATGGACTTCTCCAGCGGCCAGACATTGCAGCAGCGGGGTGGGGACGAACGCATGGAGCCGGCTTCGCTGACCAAGCTGATGACCGCCTACCTGACTTTCGCCGCCCTGCGCCAGGGAGTGATCGCGCCTACCCAGGCATTGCCGGTGTCGGAGCGGGCCTGGCGCGCCGAGGGTTCGCGCATGTTCATTCAGCCGAACACGCCGGTTGCCGTGGACGATCTGATACGCGGCATGATCGTGCAATCCGGCAACGATGCCTGCATCACCCTGGCTGAGGGCATCGCCGGCAGCGAAGAAGAGTTTGTCCGGCGCATGAATCTGGAAGCCCAGCGCCTTGGCATGAAAAACACACACTTCATGAACTCCACCGGCCTGCCTCACCCGCAGCACTACACCACAGCGCGCGACCTTTCCCTGCTGGCGCGGGCGATCATTCGCGATTTCCCCCAATACTATCCGCTCTATTCGCTGAGGGAGTACAAGTACAACAACATCACCCAGGCCAACCGCAATCGCCTGCTGTGGCAGGATCCCACCGTCGACGGCATGAAAACCGGGCATACCGAATCCGCCGGCTTCTGCCTGATAGCCTCGGCCAAACGCGATTCAAGGAGGCTGCTTTCGGTGGTGCTGGGCACGACCTCCGAAAGCATGCGCGCCAGCGAGAGCCAGAAATTGTTGAATTACGGCTTCCAGAATTTCGACACCCACCATCTGTACCAGAAGGGGCAAACCGTTGCCACCCTGCCGGTGTGGAAAGGCAGCGAAAATATCCTCAAGGCCGGCGTTGCCCAGGATTTCTACATCTCGCTGCCCAAGGGCCAATATGCGCGTCTCAAGGCCTCTCTGGTCAGCAAGCAGCCCTTGCTGGCGCCGCTTCCGGCGGGGCAGCAAGTCGGCACCATCCGTTTGACGCTGGATGACAAACCCTATGCCGAATACCCGCTGGTGGCGCTGGAAGGCGTGGCCAGGGCGAACTTCTTCAAGCGCGGCTGGGATAGCATCAAGCTGTGGTTCAAATGATCTACCTCAACGGCCGGTTCATGCCGATCGAAGAAGCCTGCGTGCCGGTACTCGACCGCGGCTTCATCTTCGGCGACGGCGTCTACGAGGTGATCCCGGTCTACTCGCGCCGCCCGTTCAGGTTGCGCGAGCATCTGAAGCGGCTGCAGCACAGCCTGGACGGCATCCGGCTAAGCAACCCTCTCAGCGAGGAGGAATGGGAGCGCCTGATCGGTGAGCTGGTCGCGCGCAATCCGGACGAGGACCAGTCGATCTACCTGCACGTCACGCGCGGCGTGGCCAAGCGCGACCACGCCTTCCCTTCGGGTGTGGCGCCGACGGTGTTCATGATGAGCAACCCATTGGTGACTTCGACGCCGGAGTTGGTGGAAAGCGGCGTTGCCGTGGTGAGCGCGGCGGACAATCGCTGGCTGCGCTGCGACATCAAGGCGATTTCTCTGCTGCCCAACGTATTGCTGCGCCAGTTGGCGGTGGATGCAGGTGCTGCCGAAACCCTGCTGCTGCGCGACGGCTTCCTCACCGAGGGTGCCGCCAGCAACATCTTCGTGGTGCGCGATGGTGTCCTACTGGCTCCGCCGAAAGACAACCTGATGCTGCCCGGCATCACCTACGACGTGATCCTGGAACTCGCTGCCGCCGCATCCCTCAAAATCGAGGTGCGGCGCATCAGCGAGCATGAAGTGAGGACGGCGCAGGAACTGTGGCTCACCTCCTCGACCAAGGAGGTGCTGGCGATCACCCATCTGGATGGACAGCCTGTCGCGGATGGCAAGCCGGGTCCGCTGTTCCGCCAGATGTACCGTCTTTACCAGGATTACAAGAACACCGTGATGAGGGCGGCATGAATCCGGAAAATACAATTGATTCACCGCAGAGGATTTTTTATCCCAGATTGTCCATTGGAATGC
>JAUYSN010000093.1 GCA_030696235.1 Sulfuricella sp.
GACGGCGGCTATGAAAAAGCCATTCAGTACTTCGAAAAGCTGGAGGCGCGCTACCCCTACGGCCGTTATGCGCAGCAAGCCCAAATCGAGGTGGCCTACGCCTACTACAAGGCGAATGAACCGGCCTCCGCCCTCGCCGCCTGCGACCGTTTCATCAAACTCCACCCCAACCACCCCAACGTGGATTACGTTTATTACCTGAAGGGGCTGGTGAACTTCAATGACGACCTGGGCTTCCTCGGCGCCCTGACGGAGAAGATTGCCGAAACCTCGGAAACCCTTGCTCCCCTCGCCAAGCAGGACATGAGCGAACGCGACCCGAAAGCATCACGCGAAGCCTTTGAATCCTTCAAGGAGCTAACGACCCGCTTCCCCGGCAGCAAGTACACCCCGGACGCCATTGCCCGCATGAAGTACCTGGTCAACGCCCTCGCCTCGCATGAAGTTCACGTGGCTCGCTATTACTACAAACGCGGCGCTTACGTTGCCGCCGTCAACCGCGCCCAGTCCGCGATGCAGCAGTATCCGCAGGCGCCCGCCACCGAGGAGGCGCTGACTATCATGGTGAAATCCTACGATGCGCTCGGCATGAATGATCTGCGCGACGACACCCTGCGCATCATGCAAAAGAACTTCCCCAACAGCCGCTACTTCGCCCTTCAGAAAAAGGCGGAAACGCCGTGGTGGAAAATCTGGTAACGGGAAACGCCTAGATCGCCGCTTCGTCGGTTTCGCCGGTGCGGATGCGCACCACCTGCTCCACGCTGGTGACGAAAATCTTGCCGTCGCCGATCTTGCCGGTGCGTGCCACCTTGATAATGGCATCGATGGCGGCCTCCACCTGGCTGGCTGCAATCACCAGCTCGATCTTGACCTTGGGCAGAAAGTCTACCACGTACTCGGCGCCGCGGTAGAGTTCGGTATGCCCTTTCTGCCGGCCGAAGCCTTTCACCTCGGTCACGGTCAGGCCGGTGACGCCGATATCCGATAATGCCTCTCGCACTTCGTCGAGCTTGAACGGCTTGATAATCGCTTCAATCTTTTTCATTTGCCACTCCCGCTTGTTGTGACCCCTATTCCAGCCAGGGACGATACTTCGATGTAATCGGATAGCGCCGGTCCTTGCCGAATCCGCGCGGCGTGACCCGTACTCCGACCGGCGCCTGGCGTCGCTTGAACTCGTTCTTATCGATCAGTTTCACTACGCGGCGCACATCCTCTTCAGCGTAACCCTGCGCGATGATGTCATGCGGACACAGGTCGTGCTCGACATAGGCCTCCATGATGGCATCCAGAATTTCATACGGCGGCAGGGCATCCTGGTCGGTCTGGTTGTGGCGCAGTTCGGCGGACGGCGCACGGGTGATGACCCGTTCCGGGATCACCTCGCCGAGACTGTTGCGATAGCGCGCCAGGCGATACACCAGAGTTTTCGGCACGTCCTTCAGTACCGAGAATCCGCCGGCCATGTCGCCGTACAATGTGGCGTAGCCCACCGCCATTTCGCTCTTGTTGCCGGTAGTCAGGACAATCGAACCGTATTTATTGGACAGTGCCATCAGCAAGGTTCCCCGGATGCGGGCCTGGATGTTCTCTTCAGTGGTATCGAGCGGCAAGTCGTCAAACTCTTCCGACAAGGTTCTGAGAAAAGCGTCGAATGCCAGCTTGATCGGCAACTCGCTGTAGCGAACCTGCAGTCGTTCCGCCATGATCTGCGCGTCCTGCAGGCTCATGTCGGCGGTGAACTCGGAAGGCATCATCACCGCCCGCACCTGTTCCGCACCTAGCGCATCCACCGCTATCGCCAGCGTCAGCGCGGAGTCGATTCCCCCGGACAGTCCCAACACGATGCCGGGAAACCCGTTTTTCATCACATAATCCCGCACGCCCAGGCACAATGCCTTGTAAACGGACGCCTCGATCGGCGGCTGCGGAATGACTTCTCCCTGCTGCGGCTGATCCTTGTCAAGCTCAACGATGCGCAACATTTCCTCGAATGCCGGCAACTGGTGCACCAGCACACCCGCGCCGTCCATGACGAAAGAAGCGCCGTCGAATACCAGCTCGTCCTGACCGCCGACCAGATTGACGTAAAAAACCGGCAAACCGCACTCGCCGATCCGCTCACGCACCGCATGGTAGCGCGAAACCTGCTTGTTCATATGATAGGGAGAGGCATTCAGCACCAGCAGCACGTCCGCATTGGCTTTGAGCGCACAGGTAGCAGCACCTTCTTCCCAGATATCGGCGCAGATGTTGATGCCGAATTTGATGCCATCGGCTTCGAACACGCACGGCTCGGTACCGGGCGAGAAATAGCGCACTTCGTCAAAAACGGAATGGTTGGGCAATATCTGCTTGTGATAGGAGCTGACGACCTTGCCGTCACGCAGCACCGAGGCGGCGTTGTAGCGCTGCCCGTCCACCTGCTGTGGATGACCGATCACCAGGGTGATCCCTTGTATCTCCCGTGCCAAGCCGAACAGGGCCTGGTCGCAAGCTTCATAGAAACCATCGCGCAGCAGCAGGTCTTCCGGCGGATAACCGGTCAGGGACAACTCCGGCGTCACCATCACCTGCGCGCCCTGTGCCTTGGCCCGCTCGGCATAATCGAGGATTTTTGCCGCATTGCCGGCGAGATCGCCGACC
>JAUYSN010000110.1 GCA_030696235.1 Sulfuricella sp.
TGGGGTCGAACCCGGGCTTGCTGATAAAGGCCAGCACCTCGCCGCTCTTCGGCTCGATGGCCACCAGCGCGCCGCGGTATTGCGCGAACGCCTTTTCAGCCACTTCCTGCAAGCGGCTGTCGAGCGTGAGGGTCAAGTCGCTCCCTGAAACCGGCGCGCGCCGGCTCAAAGTGCGAATCGCGCGGCCGCCGGCGTCGGTTTCCACCTGCTCGAAGCCGGTGACGCCATGCAACTGCTTTTCGTAACTCTGCTCGATGCCGAGCTTGCCGATGTGGTCGCTGCCGCGATAATTCGCCATATCTTCAGAGGCTTCCAGCCGGTCGAGGTCGGCTTCGTTGATGCGCCCGATATGTCCAATGGCGTGGGAAGCCAGCTCCCCCTTGGGATAATGGCGGAACAGCCGTGCCTTGATGTCCACGCCGGGGAAACGGAAGCGGTTGGCGGTAAAGCGGGCAACCTCGATATCGTTCAGACGGGCGCGAATCGGCAGACTCTCAAAATTGCGGCTTTCCTCAAGCAGCTTCCTGAAGCGCTTACGATCGCGCGGCTGGATGTCGACCAGCGCTGCCAGCCCGTTGATCGTCGCCTCCAGATCCTTGATCTTGCTCGGCGTGATTTCCAGGGTGTAAGCAGAATAATTATGCGCCAGAACGATGCCGTTGCGGTCGAGGATCAGGCCGCGATTGGGAACGACGGGGACGATGGAAATCCGGTTATTTTCTGCCAGGGTGTGGAAATGATCGTGCTGCACCACCTGCAAGAAAAAGAAGCGTCCCACCAGCAGCGTAAACAACAGCACTGCGCCAGCCGCGGCAATACCGAGCCGCCATCTGAAATAATGCAGCTCCCTCTGATGGTTTCTGAGTTCGGTCGGGTGCTTCACTTGTGGCCTGCGGAATACACCGAATCAGCATCCGGCCTGCCGCGCTGAGGAAGCAGAAACAGCAGGCTCAGAGCCGGCCATAGCATCGCGCCGGTCAGGCAGGAAAGGAAATAGCCGGGACCGGGGAAAACGGCGCCGCCGAACAGCCGAATGACCAGCATCGCGGTCTGCAGCAACAGCAGCAGCAGCAGCACGTGGGACGCCTGCTGCCACAGGGAGAAGCGTTGAATGCGCCGATGCAGCACGGTCGCGGCATAGACACCGAGGGTGTAGGCAAAAGCATGTTGCCCCTGAAACAAGCCATAGCCGACATCCATCAGCAGTCAGGCGATCCAGGCCGCGGCGAACCCCAGTTTTCGCGGTTCACGGATCGCCCAGAACAGGAGTACCAGGGCGACGAAATCCGGACGAAACGACAGTGCCAGCCCGTGCCAGGGCAGCAGGTTGAGCAGCAACCCGCTCACCAGCGTCAGCAAGATAAATTTCAGGCTGGCGGGCTTGAGCAGTTCCGGTGCGCCGGGGTAATGCATGTCGTCAGTCTCTCTTCTTTTTCAAAACCGGCCGCTTGTCATCGCTTGTTCCCGCAGCGGCAGGGTCGGCGGACTCAGGCTTCTGAAACCGCCGCACCTCGCCGGTCAGGATTAACAGCTGCTTGTGGCGGTTCACGCCCGCGCTCGGGGTGCACGTTATCTTGGCGAAAGCCGCGTTGCGCTCGATTTTCGATACCACCGCCACCGGCAATCCGGCAGGATAAACACCGTCGATACCGGAGGTAACCAGGGTATCGCCGTTCTGGATATCCGCATTGGCCGCCATGAAAGGCAGCTCCAGCGCACCATCCTGGCCATGGCCGAAAGCGATGGCACGGGCGCCATTGCGAACGATTTCAACAGGAATTGCCTGGTCCTTGTCGGTGAGCAGGGTGATCTCGCTGCTGAACGGGTAGACCCGGGTAACCTGGCCGATCACGCCAACATCGTCGAGCGCCGGTTGCCCAGCCTGGACTTTATGGTTCGAGCCCTTGTCCACGGTAATTTTCTGGGAAAACGGATCGCGCCCGGCATACACGATTTCAGCCGCCACCACGCTTTCGCCGCGCTGCCGCTGAACACCGAGGAGATTGCGGAGATGGGCATTCTCCGCTTGCATCGCCTGCACCCGTTGCAATTGCGCCGCTTGCACCAGCTGTCGCTGCCTGAGCGTATCGTTCTCGTTTTGCAGAC
>JAUYSN010000112.1 GCA_030696235.1 Sulfuricella sp.
GCAGCACCCGACAACACATCCAGCTGCACTTCCGGCATTTGTTCGGCAAGCCAGTGCGCAGCCCCCACCGGTGTGAGCGTGTCGCGCCCGCCGTGGAGCAGCAAAGTCGGGGTTTTAATCGTCGCGGCGCAGTCGCGCAAGTCGCTCTCCAGAAGAATGTTTAGTTCTGCCCGCAAGGTTCGCACATCAGGACGGCCGCGAGTAAATAAAATGTCGCGCAAGCGTTTCAGCACCGTTTTCGCATCATCGCCGCCGCGCGCCTGGAGCGCCAAAAAGCGTTTCAGCGTTCCTTCGTAATCGGTTTCCAGGGCCGCCGCGAACTCCAGCAGCACTTCGCGCTGCACCGCGCACGGCCAATCTTCCCGCGCCGTAAAGCACGGCGTGGTGGCCGTCAAAACCAGGCGCTCGATCTGGCTCGGAAACAGCCGCGCCATCTCCAGCGCCACCTGCCCACCCAGCGACCAGCCGCAAACATGAACCTTTTCCGGCAGTGCGGCCGCCACTGCGCGAGCAAGATGTTCCAGATCATAAGGTTCCGAAATAGGGGACAGACCCCAATTTCGAGATTCATGAAATTGGGGTCTGTCCCCTATTTCTGCTTCCCCTATTTCGCTTATTTCGCTGGCTCCATAACCAGGCAAATCGACAATATGCAGACGGAAACGCTGTGCCAGGGCATCGCGCACCCCATCCCACACCCCGCCGTGCATTCCCCAGCCGTGGAGCAGGACGAGGTCAGGACCCCTGCCCACAATTTCGATGTGCACGCTCATGCGGTGCTTTCCAACTCGTTCAGCGCCGCGGCCAAATGCGCCACATCCTCGAGAGTGTGCGCTGCCGACAGCGAAATACGCAGGCGCGCTTCGCCCTTGGGCACAGTTGGCGGGCGTATCGCAGGCACCCAGATGCCACGCTCGCGCAGCGCCTCGCTCACCGCCAGCGTTTCCTGGTTGGCACCGATGATCACCGGCTGAATCGGCGTTGTCGAGTCCATCAGGCGCCAGCGCCGCAACTTCAGACCCTGCCTCAGACCGGCGATCAACTGCCGCAGGCGCTCGCGCCGCCAAACTTCCCCTTCGATCAAGCGCAGGCTCTCGGAAAGCGCCGCAGACAGAAGTGGCGGCGTGGCGGTGGTGTAAATATAGGAACGGGCGCGCTGCACCAGGTAATCCATCAGTTCCGCCGGTCCCGCGACGAAGGCGCCGAACACGCCGGCAGCCTTGCCCAGGGTGGCCATGTAGACGATACGTTCCGAGGTGATGCCGAAATGTTCGAGTATCCCTCGTCCGCCCGTCCCCAACACGCCGAAGCCATGTGCGTCATCCAGCACCAGCAGCGCGTCGTGGCGCTCGCACAGGGCCAGCAATTCCGGCACCGGAGCAATGTCGCCGTCCATGCTGAATACGGCATCCGTCACCACCAGCTTGCGCTTCGCCCTGGATGCGGCGAGCCGCTTCTCCAGTGCAACCAGGTCGAGGTGCGGATAGCGCGTGAATTTGGCGCGGGACAGCAGCACCGCATCGTTGAGCGAGGCATGGTTAAGCTTGTCGGCGAAAATTTCGTCGTCGCGACCGGCCAGCGCAGTGACGATGCCGAGATTGGCCATGTAACCGGTGGAAAACAGCAGCGCCGCCGGCAGGCCGGTGAAAGCGGCAAGCGCAGCCTCCAGCTCATGGTGAAGCACGCTGTGCCCGCTCACCAGATGGGACGCCCCCGCCCCCACGCCGTAGCGCGCTGCGGCCGACTGCGCCGCCCCGATCAGGGCCGGGTGATTGGCAAGACCGAGATAATCGTTACTGCAAAAGGACAGGTATTCCCGGCCATCCACCACAATCCGGGCGCCCTGTGAGCTTTCCAGCACGCGACGGCGACGGCGCAGGCCTGCCGCCTCAAGGTCTTTCAGTTCATCGGCGAGATGGGGAAAAAGCATGCACGTCCAAATTAAGTAAAACCCTTATCACCGCAAAGGACGCGAAGGTTCGCAAAGGATAGCGAATTGCATTACCTTGCGTCCCTTCGCGTCCTTTGCGGTAAATAGAACTTCCGACT
>JAUYSN010000117.1 GCA_030696235.1 Sulfuricella sp.
TGGAAACGGTGCGTACCGGTGCATCCGGCATTGGGCGTGGTGATAGAATATTGAAGGTTTGAATTTATGAACCGCGGAGGACGCAGAGGTATTCCATAACTGGTTTTCCTCAGCGTCCTCAGCGTCCTCCGCGGTGAGAACGGTTTAATTTTGAAAGGAAAAAAATGAAAGTTTATTACGACAAGGACGCCGATCTCTCCATCATCAAGGGCAAGAAAGTCACTATCGTCGGTTACGGCTCCCAGGGCCATGCCCATGCCGCCAACCTGAAGGATTCCGGCGTCAAGGTGACGGTCGGCCTGCGCAAGGGCGGCGTCTCCTGGGACAAGGCCAAGAAATCCGGCTTCACGGTGAAGGAAGTCGCCGATGCGGTGAAGGGCGCTGACGTTGTGATGATCCTGGTGCCCGACGAGCAGCAGCCTGACGTCTATTGTAATGACGTGGAGCCCAATCTGAAGAAGGGCGCCACCCTGGCTTTTGCCCACGGCTTCAACATCCATTACAACCAGATCCAGCCGCGCGCCGATCTCGACATCATCATGATTGCGCCCAAGGGCCCCGGTCACACCGTGCGTTCCGAGTACCTCAAGGGCGGCGGCGTGCCTTCCCTGATCGCTATCTACCAGGACGTATCCAAGAAAGCCAAGAACATCGCCCTGTCCTATGCGGCGGCCAACGGCGGCACCAAGGGCGGCGTGATCGAAACCAATTTCCGTGAGGAAACCGAGACCGATCTGTTCGGCGAACAGGCTGTGCTGTGCGGAGGCTGTGTCGAACTGGTCAAGGCCGGCTTCGAAACCCTGACCAATGCCGGCTATGCGCCGGAAATGGCCTATTTCGAATGCTTGCACGAGCTCAAGCTGATCGTCGACCTGATGTATGAGGGCGGCATCGCCAACATGAATTACTCCATTTCCAACAATGCCGAGTACGGCGAATACGTCACCGGCCCGAAGGTGATCAACGATGAATCCCGCTGGGCAATGCAGGAAGCGCTGAAGAACATCCAGAATGGCGAGTATGCCAAGCGCTTCATCCTGGAAGGCAAAACCAACTATCCTGAAATGACTGCGCGCCGCCGTTTGAATGCCGAGCACCAGATCGAGGTGGTGGGCGAAAAGCTGCGCTCCATGATGCCGTGGATCGCCAAGAACAAGCTGGTCGATCAGTCGAAAAACTAGTAATGGGTAAATGGTGATGGGGAATGGGTTAAGCTATTCCCCATCACCCATCACCCATCACTCATCCCCCATCACCCAAATGTGCATCGGTATCGCCCCCCCAGTGAAAAACTATCCCCACCCTATTATTGCCCGCGAGGGCTGGCCGTTCCTGGCCGGCATCGTGGCGGTTTCGCTGCTGGTTACGTTCCTGGCCGGTTGGCTGTGGGCGCTGCCATTGTGGATCATCAGCCTGTTCGTGCTGCAGTTCTTCCGCGATCCGGGGCGTAATGTGCCGACGGCACGCAATCTGGTGATCGCTCCTGCCGACGGCCGCATCGTCGCCGTCGAACGCGTTCAGGATCCCTACCTCAAGCGCGATGCGCAGAAGGTCAGCGTGTTCATGAACGTTTTCAATGTTCATTCCAACCGCAGTCCGGTAGATGGCGTGATCGAGGAAATCTGGTATAACCCGGGAAAATTCATCAATGCCGACCTGAACAAGGCCTCCACGGAAAATGAACGCAATGCCATCTGGCTGCGTTCCGATTGCGGCTACGACATTACCTGTGTCCAGGTGGCCGGGTTGATTGCGCGGCGCATCCTGTGCTATGCCAAGCCGGGTGAGTGGCTGGCCCGCGGCCAGCGTTACGGTTTCATCCGTTTCGGCTCGCGTGTGGACGTGTACCTGCCATTGACCGCCCAGGTGCGCGTCAGCATCGGCGACAAGGTGCGCGCCGGGGAAACGGTGCTGGCCGAACTGCCGATGAATGTCGGCTGAGCGGCGAAACGACCTGCGCCATGAAGCCCCCTCATCCCAACCTTCTCCCAGAGGGAGAAGGGGCAAACGTGAAGGGCACTTGTTATGACTGAAGACTACAACCTCGCCAACCGCAAGCCCATGATGGACGGGCGTTTGCGCCGACGCGGTATCTATCTGCTGCCCAACATGCTCACCACGGCGGCGCTGTTTGCCGGGTTCTACGCCATCGTCCAGGCCATGAACGGG
>JAUYSN010000119.1 GCA_030696235.1 Sulfuricella sp.
GCCGTTAGTCTGCCCTGGCGCTCGCTTTGCAGGCGGGTAACAAACCGTAGAGACTTGATGGGCAAATCGCCGCCCCATCAGCCGCAAGAGCAAGGACCGCTCTTGGCTCAATATTGAAGACCATCCCATTCCCCTTTTTTATTTGATATTTCGTGCCCTGATGATTTATGCGCTCTAATCGGGTACGAATTATTTACCCCCAACGTGTAAAAGGATACCAAGGTCTGTAATTCCTGAATATAGGGGAATCCCCTATTCGTCAATAGGGGGTAATACGAAAAAGAGGGGTCGGCAATCTGTGCCTTAGGTGCTGAGCAAGGTGTACTCAGGGCTTTGAATTCAGCAAGTGTAGCCCGGATGAAACAAAGTGAAATCGGGGTGAAGCTCCCGGATTCCGCTACGCTACATCCGGGCTACAACTGGGCCAGTCTGCAACGCAACGGCATGAAGCGGGATTCCAGCTGGAAAAAAAGCGCCGAGGATTACCTGGCGCTTTATAAAGCAGTCCTGAGTCCTGAGTCTAATAATCATCGCGCAGCGATACCGCGCACTCAGGACTTTCCACTCAAAACTCAGGACTGATATTCAAAGCCAAACCATCAACCCCATCTCCAGCGGATGGGTCAGGAGTTCCTGCCAGGGGTAAACGCGGATTCTGTAATCAAGATGGCCACACCGATCGGGGGCCAGGTCGAGGGCGAACAGATGCTCCCCGGTCGCCTCCACGAGCCCCTGGAACGAGAAGCTGAAGTGCTGGTAATTCTTCATCTCCTTGCGAGTCGGGCGACGCATCATCAGCTCGACCACCACATCCTCCGGCGCCAGGCCGTTCAATTTCAGGGCAACGTCGAAGCGCACGCTGTCGCCGAACTGGATGTGTTTCTTCGGCGTATCCAGGCGGCGAATCTCGACGCCCTGCCAGGCCGCGCGGATCTTCGTTTTCCAGACCGAAAGATTCTTCGCATTTGCGTAGCCATCGCGGGCGTACAGTTCGCCCTGGCGGCTGGCCTGCAGGTAGAAGCGGGACACGTATTCGCCCACCATCCGGTTGGAATTGAAGCGTGGCAACAGGGTGCCGATCGAGCGCTTGGAACGCCTAACCCATTCCGCCGAGTAGCCCATCTTGCCGCGATCGTAGTACTGGGGTACGACACGGTCCTGCAGGATCTCGTAAAAGGTCTGGCTGTCTTCCTTGTTGCGGCGGTAGTCGTCCATGTAGGTCGGCGCCGGCTTGATCGCCCAGCCGTTGGTGCCGTCGTAGCCCTCGCCCCACCAGCCGTCCAGCACCGAGAAATTGATCGCGCCGTTGATGCCCGCCTTTATGCCGGAAGTGCCGCTCGCTTCGAGCGGGTACACCGGGTTGTTGAGCCACACATCCACGCCCGCGACCAGTCTGCGCGCCAGGCCCATATCGTAGCCTTCCACCAGCAGCACCTTGCCCTCGAATTCCGGCATGTGGGACATGCCCTGAATATGCCGGATCAAATCCTGGCCCGGGCGGTCGGCAGGGTGCGCCTTGCCGGCAAAAATGAACAGCACCGGACGGTCGGCCTCGGAAATGATCTGGCTCAGCCAGGTCGGATCTTCGAACAGCAGCGCGGCGCGCTTGTAGGTGGCGAAGCGGCGGGCGAAACCGATGGTGAGGACGTTCGGATTGAGGGGATCGATACGCTTCAGCAGCCGGTCGAGGTGGGCTTCGGAGCCGTGGTTGCGGAAATGCTGCTGGCTGATGCGAAAGCGCACCAGTTCGAGCATTTGCGACTTGAGCGACTGGCGCACGCTCCAGAACAGGTGGTCGGGGATCTCGTCGATGCGTGCCCAGTAGCGCTGATCGGTGAGGTTATGGCGCCACTCGTAACCAAAGTGGTTGTCGAACAGGTCGATCCATTCCTGCGCCAGGAAAGTCGGCACGTGCACGCCGTTGGTGACGTAGCTCATCGGGTTTTCCTCTGGCGTCAACTGCGGCCACTGGCTGGCGCAGATGCGCGAGGATACTTCGCCGTGGATGCGGCTGACGCCGTTGTGAAAGCGCGAGCCGCGCAGCGCCAGAGCGGTCATGTTGAAATCCGGCCCATCCGGCGTCCTGCCCAGGGAGAGAAACGCTTCGCGGCTGATCTTCAGCTCATGGCACATGTGCTGGAAATAGTCGCAGACCGTGTTTTCGGCGAAATGGTCGTGCCCCGCCGGCACCGGCGTGTGGGTGGTGAACACGGTATTGCCGGCAGCCGCTTCCAGCGCGCTGGCGAAATCCAGCCCATCGGCGACCAGTGTGCGGGCGCGTTCCAGCACCAGGAAAGCGGCATGGCCTTCGTTGATGTGCCACACCGTGGGCTTCAGTCCCAACGCTCTGAGGGCGCGCACGCCGCCGACGCCGAGGACGATTTCCTGCATGATGCGAGTGTTGCTGTCGCCGCCGTAAAGCTGGTGGGCGATATCGCGATCCTCGGGCGTATTTTCATCCAGGTCGGTATCGAGCAGGTACAGCGTGACGTGGCCGACCCGCGCCTGCCATACCTTGACCGCCACATTCCGTCCCGGCAGGTCGACGGAAACGTGCATCTCTTTGCCGTCCTCCCCCAGAGCGGGAACGATCGGCAGGTCTTCGAAATCCGAATCGCTGTAAGTGGCGATCTGGTTGCCTTCGCCGTCGATAATCTGGGAAAAGTAGCCTTGACGGTAGAGCAGGCCAACCGCAACGAAGGGCAGGCGCAGGTCACTCGCCGACTTGCAGTGGTCGCCGGCGAGTATGCCGAGGCCACCGGAATAGATCGGGAAGCTTTCGTGAAAGCCGAATTCGGCGCAAAAATAGGCGATCAGATCGCCTTCCTTGAACTGTTCGTGGTTGCTGCCGCGACGCAGCGGCTCGTTGTGGTAGGTATCGTAAGCCGACAGCACGCGGTTGACGGTGGCCAGAAACACCTGGTCCTCCGCCGCTTCCACCAACCGCTTTTCGTCCACCCGGCGCAGGAACACCTTGGGGTTGTGTCCGACCGCGTCCCACAAGCCGGGATGAAGACGCGCGAACAATGTCCGGGTCGGCTTGTCCCAGCCGTACCAGAGGTTGTTGGCAAGCTCCTCCAGACGCAGCAGCTTGCGCGGAATCTTCGGGTTGACCTCGATGACGAAAGTAGTGCCCTGCTTCATGCTGATTCCTTAAATCCAAACAACAATAACCTGCAAGAATCTTACACCGCAAAGGACGCAAAGGAACGCGAAGGAAAAGCAATCAGGTTGGCATGTCAGGAACTTCTCGGCCTTTCCTTTGCGAACCTTTGCGTCCTTTGCGGTTAATGCTTTATTGATCGAAAAATGGAATTACCATTAATCCAGCTTGAGGAAATTCTCCCGGTAATATTTCATCTCGCAGATGGATTCATATACATCGGCCAGCTCAGTATGGCTGTTCTCCTTCTTGAAAC